>NZ_JBVHWM010000074.1:0-49740 GCF_055564375.1 Streptomyces sp. NPDC029138 | reverse complement strand
CCTTCCCCCCCAAACCCCCCCCTCCCCCCCTGTTTCTCCTCCCCCCCCCCCCCCCCCCACCCCCCCCCCCCCACCCCCCCCCCCCCCCCCCACGCCCCCCCCCCCCCCCCCCCCCCCACGGCGAGTTCCTGCGCCGGGCCCGCGCCCACTACCGCCGCTACCGCGTGCCGGGGGCGCGTCCGCGGCTGCGGCACGGCCTGATCCGCTTCGGGCTGCACCGCACGTTCCGGGCGCTCCGGCTGGCCGCCGCCGCCCGCCGGCGCGTGCTGAGGAGCGCGGTGAAGCTCGCCCGCACGCTGCGCGCCGGCGCGCTCCGCGTGCACTACGGCATCCAGCTGCGGCTGCCGCTGCGGTCCGACCGCGCGGTGTTCGCCGCCCAGGAGGGGTACGGCGATCCGGCCGCGCTGGAGGAGGCGTTCCGCGCGCACGCCCCACGGCTGCGCACGGCGTGGGTCGCCCGGCCCGGGCGCGCGGTGCCGCAGGGCCCGCGCCGGCTGACGCCCGGCACGGCCGCCTACTGGACGGCGCTGGCCCGCTCCCGCTACCTGGTCAGCGACGCCCGCTTCGAGCGGCGGCTGCGCAAGCGGCCCGGGCAGGTCGTCGTGCGGGCCCTGGAGGGCACCCCGCTCGGACACACGGGCCTGGATCTGCTGGAGCGCCCGGCGGCGGCCCGCGGCCTGGACTTCGCGGAGCTGCTGCGGGAGGTCGACCAGTG
Organism: Streptomyces sp. NPDC029138; assembly: GCF_055564375.1. NCBI lineage: Bacteria > Bacillati > Actinomycetota > Actinomycetes > Kitasatosporales > Streptomycetaceae > Streptomyces > Streptomyces sp. NPDC029138. The sequence goes on along the minus strand of NZ_JBVHWM010000074.1, from coordinate 49,025 downwards.
GGACTACGTCCTGTCCGGCAACCGGCACGCCACCCTGACCTTCGAGCGGGTCCTGCCGGGCGGCTACGCCACACTGGAGTACGGACTGCCCCGCAACGACGTCCTCCAGCGGGCGACCGCGGCGGACGTGGCCCGGCTGCGGGCGTCACTGGGCGTCCCGGAGGGCGCGGTCGCGATCCTGTACGCGCCCGCGTACCGCGACCACCGTCGCACCCAGCTCCCGCTGCTGGACCTGGAGCGGGTCCTGCGCCGCCTGGGCCCGCGCTTCGTGGTCCTCGCCCGCACCCATGTCCCCGTCCAGGGCACCCGGATCATCGACGTCTCCGGCCATCCGGACCTGGCGGAACTGTGTCTCGCCTCGGACGCGCTGCTCACCGACTACGCGCCCGTCATGTTCGACTACGCGGGCCTGGACCGGCCGATCGTGGTGCACACCGAGGACTGGGCGGCGTACGAGGCGTGCCGTGGTGCCTACTTCGACCTGCGGGAGTTCCCGCCGGGGGCGGTGGCGCGCAGCGAGGACGAGCTGATCGACATCTTCGCCTCCGGGCACTGGCGCGGCTCGCGCTCGGCGCAGCTGCGGACGGCGTTCCGGGAGCGGTTCTGCCCGTGGGACGACGGGCGGGCCGCCGAGCGGGTGGTACGGCGGGTGGTACTGGGCGAGACGGAGCCGCCGCAGGCGGTGCCGCTCGCGGACCGCACCCCGGCACCGCCGTCCTGCGCGCGCTCCCCGCTGGCCACCGTCCCGCAACCTTCCGGCCCCCTCCCCGTCACCGAGAGCCGCTGAACGGCGTTGGTCCTTCCGGGAGTTCCCATGCCCCTCGGCTCGACGCGGCCCACCCCGAGCCGGCCGTCCACCTGGCGTCCGGCGGGACGGCCCGGCCGCGTCCGCAAGACGACAGAAAGAACAGAATGCCCCGCTTCAGCATCATCGTCCCGTCCCACGGGGTCGCCGGCCGGCTGTCCCAGGCGCTGGACTCGGTCCTCGGCCAGTCCTTCGGCGACCTCCAGCTGATCCCGGTCTGTGACGCCCCCGACGCCCCGGCCGCCGAGGTCGCCGCCGGGTACGCCGGGCGGGACTCCCGGGTGACCCCCGTGCACTCGCCGCCGTCCGCCGGGCTGAGCGGGGCGCGCAATGCCGGGATCAGGGCGGCGACCGGCACGTATCTGCTGTTCCTGGACGGCGACGACCTGCTGCTGCCGGGCGCGCTCGCGGCGCTGGACGCCCGGCTGACCGAGACCGCCGGCGTGGACGTGATGTACGCCGAGCACGAGCGCGCCCCGTGGTGGGAGGGCGAGTCGACGAACCCGGCCGCGCCGCTGCTCGCGGGGGCCCCGAAGGGCGCCTTCGCCCCCGCCGACCGGCCCGCGCTGACCGGTGTCCAGCTGCCCGCGTGGAGCGCGGTCTACCGCCGGGCCTTCCTCGCCGAGCGGGAACTCGTCTTCCCGGACGGCCACTTCACCGACCTCGGCTGGGGCGGGCTGGTGACCGTCGCCGCCGAGCGGATCGCGGTGCTGCGCCGGACGGTCGTACGGCACCGGTTGCGCCGCCAGGGCAGTCGGCTCAATCTGCCCGGGCCGCACCAGCACACCCTGCTGGACCAGGTGGAGCGGGTGCTGACGCGGGCGGCCGAGCACGCCCTGCCGGCCGAGCGGACCGGGCCGCTGTTCGACCAGTTGTTCGCCGTGGTGCTGAAGACGGCGTCCCGGCCGGAGCGGCTGCTCTCCGGGCGCCGGGCGTTCTTCCGCCGCGCGGCCCGCCTCTACCGGCGGCACCGGCCGGCCGGCCACCGGGTGCCGGACGGCAGCCTGGGCGTGCAGCACCGGCTGCTGGCGGCGGGCGCGTACACCGCGTTCCGCGCCCTGCGCGGCGCCAACCGAACGGCCGGCGGCGCCACCGGCCGGCTGCCCCGCCCGCACATGCTGCGCACCCGGCTGCGCTACGCCCGCGACCTGCGCCGCCCGCTCGATGAGAACCTCGCGGTGTACTGCGCCTACTGGGGACGCGGTTACGCCTGCAACCCGGCCGCGATCCACGCCAAGGCCCGCGAACTCGCCCCGCACATCCGCTCGGTGTTCCTGGTGGAGGCCGGCCAGGAGCACGCCGTGCCACGGGACGTCGAGTACGCGGTGATCGGCTCCCGGCGCTACTGGGAGGTGCTGGCCCGCGCCAAGTACCTGGTCAACAACGCCAACTTCGCCGAGGGCGTCGTCAAACGGCCGGGCAGTGTGCACGTGCAGACCCAGCACGGCACCCCGCTGAAGACGATGGGCGTGGACCAGTCGACGTACCCGGTGGTGGCCGCGCAGTCCGGCAGCTTCGCCAAGCTGCTGGGCCGGGTCGACCGCTGGGACTTCAACCTGTCGTCCAACCGCCACTCCACCCAGATGTGGGAGCGCGCCTTCCCCGGCTCCTATGAGCACCTGGAGTACGGCTATCCGCGCAACGACGTCTACTACACGGCGACCGCGCGGGATGTGGCCCGCGTCCGGCGGGAGCTGGGGGTGCCGGAGGGCAGGACGGCCGTGCTGTACGCGCCGACCCACCGCGACCACCACACCGGTTTCGAGCCCGGCCTGGACCTGGAGGCGTTCTGCGCGGCGGCCGGCGAGGACGTCGTCGTGCTGCTGCGCGCCCACTACTTCTACGACCGGGGCAGCGCCCGGGGCTCGGACCGGATCATCGACGTCACCGCCCACCGCTCCGCCGAGGACGTGTGCCTGGCCGCGGACGCGCTGGTCACCGACTACTCGTCCATCATGTTCGACTACGCCAACCTGGACCGGCCGATCGTCGTCTACGCCGACGACTGGGACGTCTACCAGGAGACCCGGGGCGTCTACTTCGACCTGATGGCCGAGCCGCCCGGGCTGGTAGCCCGGACCCCCGAGGAGCTGGCCGCCGTCTTCCGCGACGGTTCGTACGCGGGCCCGGAGGCCGGGGCGCTGCGGGCCGCGTTCCGGGAGCGGTTCTGCCAGTTCGACGACGGGCGGGCCGCCGAGCGGGTCGTCCGGCGGGTGCTGCTCGGCGAGCCGCCGGAGGCGGTCCCGGCCGTGATCCCGCTCGCGGAACGCATCCCCGCCCCCGCCGCCGCGACCCTCGTGAGGAGCTGACCCGCCGTGCCCCGCTTCAGTGTGATCGTGCCCTGTTTCAAGGTGCAGGGCTTTCTGCGCGAGTGCCTGGACTCGGTGCTCGGGCAGTCCTTCGGCGACTTCGAGCTGATCGCCGTGGACGACTGCTCCCCGGACGGCTGCGGCGCGATCCTGGACGAGTACGCCGACCGCGACCCGCGCGTGAAGGTGCTGCACCTGCCGGAGAACGTGGGCCTGGGCCGGGCCCGCAACGCGGGGATGCCGCACGCCACCGGTGACTACCTGCTCTTCCTGGACAGCGACGACACCCTCACCCCGGGCGCGCTGCGGGCCGTCGCCGACCGGCTCACCGAGGCCGCCGACCCGGACGTGCTCGTCTTCGACTACGCCCGCACCTACTGGTGGGGCGGCACCCGGCGCAACGTCCTCGCGCACGTCCTGGCCGAGGCGCCCGACACGTTCGCCGTCTCGGAGTATCCGCAGATCCTCGACCTGCTGATGGTGGTCTGGAACAAGGTCTACCGGCGCGCGTTCGTCACGGAGAACGGCTTCGAGTTCCCTCCGGGCTACTACGAGGACACCCCCTGGACCTTCCCGGTCATGCTCAGCGCCCGCCGGATCGCCGCCCTGGACCGGATCTGCCTGAACTACCGGCAGCGCCGCCAGGGCAACATCCTGTCCACCACGAGCCGCAAGCACTTCGACATCCACGACCAGTACGAGCGGGTCTTCGCGTTCGTGGCCGAGCGGCCGGAGCTGGCTGCCTGGCGGCCGTATCTGCACCGCAAGATGGGCGAGCACTGCCTGGACATCCTGGCCAAGCCGGACCGGCTGCCGCCCGCCGACAAGGCCGAGTTCTTCCGGCGTACGGCGGAGATGTTCCGCCGGCACCGGCCCGAGGGCGCCCTGCCGGCCGGCGAGGTCGGCGTGCTGACCGGTTCCTGGACCGGGTACCGGGTCAAGCGGCAGGCGGCGCGGGCCGGGCGGGAGGCGGCCCGGCGGGCGGACCGGGCGCGCCGGGCCGCCGCCGCGCGGGCCCGCACCGGGTGGACGGCCCTGCACGCCCGCCGGCCGCTCGATCCGCGTCTGGTGGTCTACTCGGCGTCCTCGCACGGGGGCCTGCTCGGTGACCCGGCGGCCGTCCACGCCGCCGCCCGGGAGATCGCCCCGCAGCTGCGCGGCGTGTGGGTGGTGCGGGACGCGGAGACGGCCGCGCGGCTGCCGGCCGACGTCGAGCACGTGATCGTCGGCTCCCGGCGCTACCTGGAGGTGACCGCGCGCGCGAAGTTCTTCGTCAACGACGTCAACTGGCCCGGCACCCTGGCCAAGCGCCCCGGCAGCGTGTACATCCACACCCATCAGGGCACCCCGCTGAAGTACCTGGGCGCCGACCTGCTGGACAAGCCGGGCGCCCGGCTCGGCTTCGACGTGCCGCAGATGCTGCGCCGGGCCGACCGCTGGGACTACAGCCTGGTCGCCAACCGCCACTCCGAGCTGGTGTGGGAGCGGGCCTACCCCTGCCACTTCACCTCGGTGCGCACCGGCAGCCCGCGCAACGACGTGCTGGTGAACGGCGGGCCCACCGACTTCCGGGAGCGGCACGGCATCCCGGCGGACCACACGGTCGTGCTGTACGCGCCGACCCGCCGGGACTACCGCCGCAGCGGGTACGTGGAGCGGATCGACCTGGCCCGGTTCGCGGCCGACCTCGGCGAGGGGCACACGCTCGTGGTCCGGCTGCACCCGTCGCTGGCGAACGGTCCCGCGCGCGGCATGGGCCTCACGGAGCTGGCGCGGCGCGGGATCGTCGTGGACGCGACCGACGAACCACGGCTGTCGGACGTGCTGCTGGCGGCGGACGCGCTGGTCACCGACTACTCGTCCGTGATGTTCGACTACGCCAACCTGGACCGGCCGATCGTGGTGCACGCCGACGACTGGGCCGCGTTCACGGCGAGCCGGGGCGCGTATCTCGACATCACCGCCGAGCCGCCGGGCCATGTCGCGCACTCCTACCGGGAGCTGGCCTGGCTGTTCGCCTCGGGCGGGTGGCGGGACGAGGAGTCGGCGCGGCTGCGCGCGGACTTCCGGGCCCGGTTCTGTGCGTACGAGGACGGGCGGGCCGCCGAACGGGTCGTGCGGACCCTGCTGCTGGGCGAGCGGATGCCCGGTCCGGGGCCATGGATTCCGGGCCAGGCGGCGGCCCCGGACGCGCTGACGCCGGCGTAGCGCGGACGCCGAGGGGGCCGGCCCCGGTCGGGACCGGCCCCCTCGGGCGCGCACGGTGCCTACTCGACGACCAGGTCGACGTCGATGTTGCCGCGGGTGGCGTTGGAGTACGGGCAGACCTGGTGGGCGCTCTCGATCAGCTTGCGGCCGGTCTCCTGGTCCACGGTGTCGGGCAGCTCGACGCGCAGGGTCACCTTCAGCCCGAAGCCCTCGCCCTGCTTGCCTATGCCGACCTCGGCGGTCACGGCGGCGTCGCTGACGTCGACCTTCGCCTGGCGCCCGACGAGCCCGAGGGCGCTGCCGAAGCAGGCGGCGTACCCGGCGGCGAAGAGCTGCTCCGGGTTGGTGCCCTGGCCGTTGCCGCCCAGCTCCACCGGCATGGCCAGGGCGAGGTCGATCTTGCCGTCGGAGGAGACGGCGCGGCCCTCGCGGCCGTGCGTGGCGGTGGCGACAGCGGTGTAGAGCGCGTCCATGAAGACCATCCCTCTCGGGTGTGCGGTTCGTTGTGACCACAAGTAGAGCACACAATTAAGTTGCGCACAACTGAATGGGCCGCAAGAGCTATCCTGGAGTCATGACCGACACGGAGTGGCTGCGCCTGGACCGCCAGATCTGCTTCTCGCTGCACGCGGCGTCGCGCGCCTTCAACAGCGTCTACCGCGTGATCCTCAAGGACCTCGGGCTCACCTACCCCCAGTACCTGGTGATGCTGGTGCTCTGGGAAGAGGGCGACCTGCCGGTCAAGAAGCTCGGCGAACAGCTGCGGCTCGACTCCGGCACGCTATCCCCGCTGGTCAAGCGGCTGGAGGGGGCCGGTCTGGTGCGGCGCGAGCGCAGCACGGAGGACGAGCGATCGGTCCTCGTCCACCTCACCGAGGAGGGGGCTGCACTGCGCGAGCGGGCCCTGGAGGTGCCCCGCCGGATCATGTCGGCGACCGGCTTCGACCTGGCCGAGATCGTCGACCTGCACGCCCGCCTGGACCGGCTCACGACGGCCCTGGACGCGGCGGCGGAGGCGGAGGCGCGAGCAGCGGGCTGACCGGGCGGACGTACAGCCGAACCGTCACACCGCCCCGAACGGCTTCGTCCTGGGCGAGGAACTCCCGCCCCAGCGCGTCGGCCTTCGCCCGCTCGGCCGGGTCGCGGGGGACCCAGCGGCCGGCGAGCAGCCTCCGGTCCGCGACGACCCAGACCCGGTCCACCGACGCCAGCCTGCGGCGCAGCTCCGCGGGCCCGGCCTCCCGCCCGTACAACGTCCCGGACTCGGCCGCCCCCGCCACCAGCGCCACGTCCCGGACGCCCCGGAACGCCCCCGGATACGTGAGCGCCACGTTCCGCGCCGACGCCGGCAGGAACAGCACGGGATCGCCGGGCTCCACCTTGCGCGCGACAGCGCGGGAGACGGCGGCGAGATCATCCGGCCGGCTCCCCGGGTCACGGTCCTTCTGGAGGAGAGGGAACTGGTGGAGGAGGGAGAGGGCGATGACCAGGACGCCGGTGAGGGTGACGTGGGGGAACCGCGGGAGCGGACGCCTGACCAGCGCTCCCGCCACCCACTCCGCCCCCGACGCCACCAGCAACGGCGCCCCGGACAGCGCGTACAGCACGTACCGGTCGACGTACAGCGGCGAGAACTGCGACGCCAGCATCAGCACCACCGGCGGCACCACCACCACAGGCAACGCCACTCCCGCGGACGTCAGTTCCCCCCGGCGCCCCACCAACCCCACCAGCCCCACCACCGCCAACGCGAGACACACCCAGAACACTTCGTCCGTCGGCCCCAGAAACCTCCGCAGCAACCTTTCCGCCGTATCCGCCGTAGGCGTCCGCAACCAGGCCACCTGCGCCGACTGACCCCGCGACACCACCACCATCGGCACCAGCGCGACTACGACCGCCGTCGCCGCACTCCCCCACGCCAGCCACACCCGCGCCCCGACCCGTGCCAGCGCCAGCGACACCGCGTGGGCGAGGAGCAGCAGCACCGCGAACTCGTGGAGCCAGCAGGTGAGTCCGAGGACCGCGCCGTACGGCCACCAGGACCCGCACGGCACCGCCCGGACGAACAGCAGGGTCGCCCCGGTGGCGCCGGCCGCGACCAGGGCGTACGAGCGGCCCTCCTGCGCGTAGTGGCCGGCCATCGGCGCGACGGCGTAGAGCAGCCCGGCCCACAGGCCGACGCGCGGCCGGACCAGCCGGGCGCCGAGGGCGGCCACCAGGCCCGCCGTGACGGCCGCAGCGCACACCGACGGCAGCCGGAGGGCGACCTCTCCGGGGTGGACGGCGAGGACGGGCCGCAGCAGCAGGTAGTACAGGCCGTGCACCGCGTCCACGTCGTGCAGCAGGAGCCAGATCCGCGGCACCGTACGGCGTCCGACCTGGAAGCTGACGGCCTCGTCGCGCCACATGCCGCCCCGGTCCAGCCCCCAGAGCCCGAGCGCGAGCATCAGCAGCGCGGGCAGGCACACGACGACGGCCCGGTGGAGCGGTGCGGTCCCGGGTGCCCCGTGCGGGGGGTGGCTCGTTGCACCTGTCGGTACGCCCGTGGTCGTTCCAGCCGCCCGACGCGACTGCGGTTTCGCAGGAAGCCCGACGTTCACCATGGCCCGATCTCTTGCGATTAGCCAATATTTGCGGTCCTTGACGGCGTATCAGCATGAATACACCATCCGCACCGCTTAGGCTCCCATGTGATGAACCGTCTCCGTGTCACCCCCGGCCCGGTCCTCGCCCTCGCCGTCCTGTGGCTCACCACCCGCGCCCTGATGCTGTGGCTGCTCGTCCACGGCGGCGCCCGGCTGCTTGGCGGCGGTTCGGTGAGCCGTGAGGTGTGGCGGCTGTACTTCCACTGGTACGGCGTCCTCGCGCACGGTTCCTTCCCGGTGCACGACACGCTGTGGCAGTACCCGCCGGGCGCGGGCGCGGTGCTGCTGGCGCCGGGCCTGCTGCCGGGCCTGACGTACTTCGAGGCGTTCGTGGTGCTCACGCTGGCCGTGGACGCGCTGACCGTGGCGGCGCTGCTCCGCGCGGGCACCCGGCCCGGGCGCAGCCTGCTCGGCGCGGCCCTGTGGACCGGCGGTCTGCCGCTGCTGCTGCACATGCCGCTCGCCCGGTACGACGTCCAGGTCACCGCTCTGGCCGTGCTGTCCCTGCTGGCGTCGGCGCGCTCCCCGCGCGCGGGCGGTGTGTTCGGGGCGCTGGGCGCGGTGGTGAAGGTGTGGCCGGCGCTGGTGCTGCTGGGCACGCCCAGGGGGCGGCCGACGCGCAGGGCGTGGGCGTGGGGGGCGTGGGCCGGGGTCGCGTGCCTGGCCGTGCTCGCGACCTTCTTCACGCATCCGCTGTCCTTCCTGCGGGAGCAGGGCGGCCGGGGCGTGCAGATCGAGTCGCTCGGCGGTACGGCGCTCAATCTGGCCCGGCACGCCGGCTGGCCGGGCCGGACCCGCTACCAGTACGGCGCGATGGAGATGGTCGGCCCCCATGTGCACGCCGTGGCCACCGCCTCGCTGACGCTGACGGCGCTCTCGTTCGGGCTGCTGGTGCTGTGGCGGGTGCGGGCGCGGCGCTGGAGCGAGGCGACGCCGTACGACGCGGCGCTGAGCGCGGTGCTGCTGTTCACGGTCACCAGCCGGGTCATCAGCCCGCAGTACATGATCTGGCTTATCGGGCTGGCCGCCGTGTGCCTGACCTCGCGGCACACCAGCCAGCGGCCGGTGGCGGTGCTGATCCTGGTGGCGTCCGCGCTGAGCACGGTGGCGTTCCCGATGTACTACCGCGAGGTGATCGACGGCAGTTGGGCCGGGTGCCTGCTGATGCTGGCCCGGAACGGGCTGCTGGCGGCCGCCGCCGTGCTGTCGTTCGTACGGCTGTGGCGGGCCGCGCGGCCGTACGCCGAAAAGTCCGTGCCGAGGACGCAACCCCGGCCCGGTTCCGACCGTCTTCCGGAGCGAGCACTAAGCGCCTCTTAACGGGGTATTACCGAAATTTTCTACGCTCCCGGCCCGTGGACTCCATGCACCCAGAACCGCGAGACCCGCACCCGGCACCGGCGCCGGCACCTGGACCGCCCTCGGTGCCGGCGGCTCAGGTCGCCGTGGTCGTCATCGGCTACAACGACCGCGCCCATGTGGGCGAGGCCGTGCGCTCCGCGCTGGCGCAGGGTCCCGCCGTCGCCGAGGTGATCGCCGTGGACGACTGCTCCACGGACGGCAGCGACGGGCTGCTCGCCCGGCTGGCCGCCGGTGAGCCACGGCTGCGGGTGGTGCGCCGGAGCGTGAACAGCGGCGGCTGCGGGAGCCCGCGCAACACCGGGATCGACGCGGCGACGGCGCCGTACGTGATGTTCCTGGACAGCGACGACGTGCTGCCGCCCGGTGCGGTGGACGCGCTGCTGGCGGCGGCAGCGGAGGCGCGCGCCGAGGTCGCGAGCGGTCTGTGCGTGCGCCGGGAGCTGCCGTCGGGGCGCGAACAGCCGTGGCAGGCGCCCCTCTACACGGCGCACACCGTCCTCGCGCGCCCCTCGCAGCGCCCCCGGCTGGTCCACGACACACTGTGCGTCAACAAGCTGTACCGCACCGACTTCCTGCGCGAGCACGGCATCCGCTTCCCCGAGGGCCGCTTCCTCTACGAGGACTTCGTCTTCACCGCGCGCGTGCTGGCCGCGAGCCCGCGCGTCGCGCTGGTACCGGACCGGGTGTACGTGTGGCAGGTGCGCCGGTCGGCCGAGCGGCTGTCGCTCTCGCTGGACCGGGAGCGCATCGAGAACTGGACGGCGCGCGTCGAGGCGTGCGCGCTGGCGTACGACGTCCTGCTGGGCGCCGGGCAGAAGGAGCTGGCGCGGGCGGCACGCGCCAAGTTCCTCGATCACGAGGTGCGCATGTACGCGCGCGAGCTGGGGTTGCGCGACGCGCACTACCAGCGCGCGTGGTGGACGCGCACCCGGGCGTACCTCGCGCGCTACGACGCGCCCGACTGGGAGCTGAACCCCGCCGCCCCCGGCCGTCTCCTCGCGCGGGTCGTCATGGCCTCCCCCGAGCCGCGCGACCTGCCCCGCCTGCGCGAACTCGCCGCCCGCCCGGCTCGCCTGCTCCCGCCGTACGCGCGCACCCCCGAAGGCGACCCGGTCTGGTCCGCCGACCTCCCCCAGGTCTCCCTGACCCCCCTCCTGACCCGGCCCGTCGCCACGCTCCCGCTCGCGGTCGACGCGGAACTGCGCCCCCGCGCGCGTGCCTCGCTGCTGCGCCTGCGGCTGCACGAGCTGTACGGAAAGGTCGCCGAGGCGGGCCCGCCCGAGGTGGACATGGAGTGGCACGCGCGCGAGGACGACCGCACACGCGGGCGCGCGACGGTGGCGCTCACGCCCTCCGGCCCGGACAGCTGGTCCGCCGAGATGCCCGTCGACCTGGCGGGGCTCGGCTCGGGCACCTGGGATCTGCGTCTGACCCTCCGCTTCCCGGACGGCACCCGGCGCGAGGTCACGGCGCACGCCCTCACGGGCGCGGGGCGCCTGCGCCGGCGCGCCGTGCCGAGCGCCCTGCACGGCGTACTCCTGGCACAGCCGTACGCCACGCACTCCGGCGCACTGGCCCTGCGGGTGGCGACCGGGCTCCACGGCGTGCTGGCCGTGGTCCGCGGCCGGCTGCGCCGCCTGCTTCACTGAGACACGGGCCGACCGACGAACCGATGAGGAGATGGCCGCACATGACCTGGCTGATCACCGGCGGCGCCGGATACATCGGGGCGCACGTCGTACGGGCGATGACCGAGGCGGGCGAACGCGCGGTCGTCTACGACGACCTTTCCACGGGGATCGCCGCGCGCGTACCGGACGAGGTGCCGCTGGTGCGCGGCTCGGTCCTGGACGCGGACCGGCTGGCCCGCGCGCTCGCCGAGCACGAGATCACCGGGGTCGTCCATCTGGCGGCGAAGAAGCAGGTGGGCGAGTCGGTGGACCGGCCGCTGCACTACTACCGGGAGAACGTCGAGGGCCTGCGCGTGCTGCTGGAAGCGGTGACGGCGGCGCAGGTCCCGTCGTTCCTCTTCTCCTCCTCGGCGGCCGTGTACGGCATGCCCGACGCCGACCTGGTGACGGAGGAGACCCCCTGCCGTCCGTTGTCCCCCTACGGCGAGACGAAGCTGGCCGGCGAGTGGCTGGTCCGCGCCACGGGACGGGCGACCGGCCTCGCCACGGCGTCGCTGCGCTACTTCAACGTGGCGGGCGCGGCCGGGCCCGAGCTGGCCGACACCGGCGTGTCCAACCTGATCCCGATGGTCTTCGAGCAGCTCACGGAGGGCGCGGCGCCGCGCATCTTCGGCGACGACTATCCGACGCCCGACGGCACGTGCGTCCGCGACTACATCCACGTGGTCGACCTGGCCGAGGCGCATGTGACCGTCGCCCGCGCGCTGCGCTCCGCGCCCGGTGCCGACCTGACCCTGAACATCGGCCGGGGCGAGGGCGTCTCCGTCCGCGAGATGATCGACCGCGTCAACGCGGTCACCGGCTACGACCGTCCCCCGACCGTCACCCCGCGCCGCCCCGGTGACCCCGCGCGCGTGGTGGCCTCCGCCACCCGCATCGCCACGGAACTGGGCTGGCGGGCCAAGTACGACGTCCAGGACATGATCACGTCGGCGTGGGAGGGCTGGGTACGGCGGCATCCGGAGGCGGCTCGGTCGTAGGGAACCCGCCGTCGGGGCCGGGGCCGTCACCCGGTCGCGGCCCCGCCGTGGCTGCTCGCGCGGTTCCCCTCGCCCCTTCGGGGCACCTCACAGCGCCTTCAGCGCGCCCGCCGTGGCCCGTGCCAGTTTCTCCAGGTACCCCTTCGGCAGCTTCGGCGACCGGATCACCACCGAGCGCCAGTACAGCGGCCCGGAGATCAGGTCCAGGGCCAGGTCGGGATCGACACCGGTACGGACCTCGCCCCGCCTTTCCGCCGCCGCCACGATCCTGCTCGCCACCCCTTCCTGCCCGTCCCGCAGCGCCTTCTGGAAGGCCTCCGCGATCTCGGGGTTGCGGGCCGCCTCGGCCTGGAGGTCGGGGATGATCTGGGACGCGACCGGATGGCGCAGCGCACGGGACGTGACCTCGTACAGGACCCGCAGGTCACCCTCCAGGGAGCCGGTGTCGGGCACCGGGAACCCGGTCACCGCCATCGCCGAGACGACGTCCAGGACCAGGTGGAGCTTCGAACGCCACCGCCGGTACACCGCCGTCTTGCCGACCCCGGCCCGCCGGGCGATCCCCTCGATGGACATGCGCGCGTAGCCGGCGGCCGCCAGTTCCTCGAAGACGGCCGCGCGGATCGCCTCGGTCACGTCCTCCCGGAGCACGGCCGCCCCGGCGGGCGCCCGGCGGCGCGGACGCGCCGGCGGCTCGTCGGCGGACTCGGCGGCGTTCGTCGTCATACCCCACAGCATAGGGCGTTACGACGAAACGGTTGCGTTCCGACGTCCGTTGGGCCTAATCTCGCGTTGCGACGATACGGTCCCGTCCCGACGTAAGAGAACGTGAAGAGAAGCGTAAGGAAACGCCGGACGACGGGCACGGACACGGCGATCCCGGCGAAAGTCGGGCGCAGCACCCCCTCCCCCGAGCGAAAGCAGCGGATGTGAGCCAGGTCCTCCACACACCGCCCCCCACCCAGGCCCCGGCAGACGACGATCTCGCGGCGCTGGCCGCCCGGCACGGCCTGTCGGTCAGCGGCGCCCGCCCCTCCCTGCCGGAGTACGTCCGCCAGCTGTGGGCCCGCCGTCACTTCATCACCGCCTTCTCCACCGCCAAGCTCACCGCGCAGTACAGCCAGGCGAAGCTCGGCCAGGTCTGGCAGGTCATGACCCCGCTGCTGAACGCGGCGGTCTACTACTTCATCTTCGGCGTGCTGCTCGGCACCAAGCACGGCGTGCCCGACTACATCCCGTTCCTGGTCACGGGCGTGTTCATCTGGACGTTCACGCAGAGCTCGATCATGGCGGGCACCCGCGCGATCTCCGGCAACCTCGGCCTGGTGCGCGCCCTGCACTTCCCGCGCGCCGCCCTGCCGATCTCCTTCTGCCTCCAGCAGCTCCAGCAGCTGCTGTTCTCGATGGCCGCGCTCGTCGTCATCCTGCTCTGCTTCGGGGTGCCGGTCACCGTCTCCTGGGTGCTGGCCCTCCCGGCCCTGGTGCTCCAGTTCACGTTCAACGCCGGGGTGTCGATGATCATGGCGCGGATGGGCGCCAAGACCCCGGACATCGCGCAGCTGATGCCGTTCGTGCTGCGCACGTGGATGTACGTGTCCGGCGTGATGTGGAGCATCGACAAGCTGGCCCAGAAGGACGACCTGCCGCGCGTCGTCACCGTCCTGCTGGAGATCAACCCGGCCGCCGTCTACATCGACCTCATGCGGTTCGCGCTGATCGACAGCTTCCACGCGAGCCAGCTGCCCCCGCACGTGTGGGCGGCGGCGATCGGCTGGGCCCTGGCCGCGGGCATCGGCGGTTTCATCTACTTCTGGAAGGCTGAGGAGACGTACGGTCGTGGCTGAGCGCAGCGAAGAGAAGGTCCCCACCGTCGTCGCCGACCGCGTCGACATCGTCTACCGGGTGAACGGCACCGGCGCCGGCCGGGGCTCCGCCACCGCCGCCCTCAACCGGATCCTGCGCCGCAAGCAGACCGAGAAGGCGGCCGGTGTGCGCAAGGTGCACGCGGTGAAGAAGGTGTCGTTCGTCGCCTACAAGGGTGAGGCGATCGGGCTCATCGGGACGAACGGCTCCGGGAAGTCGACCCTGCTGAAGGCGGTCGCGGGCCTGCTCCCGGTGGAGAACGGACGCATCTACACCGACGGCCAGCCCTCCCTGCTGGGCGTGAACGCGGCCCTGATGAACGACCTCACCGGCGAGCGGAACGTCTTCCTCGGCGGACTCGCCATGGGCATGGCCCGGGAGCAGATCAAGGAGCGCTACCAGGACATCGTGGACTTCTCGGGGATCAACGAGAAGGGCGACTTCATCACCCTGCCGATGCGCACGTACTCCTCCGGCATGGCCGCCCGGCTCCGCTTCTCCATCGCCGCCGCCAAGGACCACGACGTCCTGCTGATCGACGAGGCACTGGCCACCGGCGACCGCTCCTTCCAGAAGCGCTCCGAGGCGCGGATCCGCGAGCTGCGGCAGCACGCGGGCACGGTCTTCCTGGTCAGCCACAACAACAAGTCGATCCGTGACACCTGCGAGCGGGTGTTGTGGCTGGAGCGCGGCGAACTGCGCATGGACGGGCCGACCGAGGAGGTCATGAAGGAGTACGAGGCGTTCACCGGCGACAAGAAACCGGCTCCGAAGAAGCCCGCACCGAAGGCGGATGCCACAAAGGCGAAGCCGGATGCCACAAAAGCGGACACACCGCAACCGGACGCGCCGAAAGTCGGTCTTCCTTCCTGAGCCCAGCCCTTACGCCAACCGCAGTTATCCCTTTCATCCGTTTAATGACAGTATGTTATGAAGGGTGCGCCGGGAGACGACGAGTCGAAGGAGTCCATTGCGATGCCCCAGTTGAGCGTGATCGTCTACGGGCCGAACGCACAGGGGCATCTGACCGACCTACTGGACTCCTTGGCGGCCCATCCCCTCACCGACGCCGAGGTGATCGTCGCCGCCGTCGGCGACTGGGCCCTGGAGACGGCCGAGCGCCACGCCCCCGAGACGATCGTCGTCCCGCTGCCGGACGGCACCGGTGACCCGGCGGCCCGGGCGGCCGGCGCCGCCCGCGCGTCCGGCCGCTGGCTGCACTTCGTCCACGCCAAGGACGGCCTGCCGGCCGGCGCGCCCCGCCTGATCGCCGAGCGGACCGCCGAACTGGACGCCGCCACCACCTCCTCGGACCCTGTCGACGTCCTCCTCTTCGACCACGTCACCACCACCTGGCAGACCGCCGCCCGGCCCTCCCGCGACGGCCGCCACCTCGCCGCCGTCGGCCGGGCGGGCCGACCCCTGGACGAGGCCGCCGACCTGCTGCGGCTCACCCCGCTCCTCGGCAACCGCGCCCTGCGCGCCGCGTTCTGGCGGGCTCACGAGGAGCGGCTGAACACCGACGACGAGCCGCGCGCCGCCCACGCGGCCCTGCTGCACGCCGGCCGGGTCGCCTGCCTCAACCAGACGGCGTACGAGCACCGCGTGCTGCGCCCCGAGAGCCTGCCGCCGCGCGCCCCCGAGGACCGGCTCCGGCTCATCGACCGCTACGAGGCCCTGCTCCCGCTCACCAAGGACCGCCGCGCCGCCCGCACGGTGCTGTACGACCTGATGGTGCGCGACCTGGTGCGCACCTTCGCCCGTGAGGACCTGCCCGACCCGGTGGCCCGCGAGTTCTTCCGCCGCGCCTCCGTGGCCGCGGTCCGCTGGCGCCCCGAGGGCCACCGCCGCCCGGCGGGCCTGGAGGGCGTACGGCACGCGCTGCTGGAGGAGGGCGCGTACACCAGGTACCGCGCGTT
The DNA here is from genome assembly GCF_055564375.1 of Streptomyces sp. NPDC029138. Lineage (NCBI taxonomy): Bacteria > Bacillati > Actinomycetota > Actinomycetes > Kitasatosporales > Streptomycetaceae > Streptomyces > Streptomyces sp. NPDC029138. The sequence continues at coordinate 33,240 of NZ_JBVHWM010000074.1, read as the reverse complement.
CCAGGCCGCCAACCGCAGCCGCCGCGCCGCCCGCAAGGCCGTACGCACCCGCAAGCGGCGGCTGAGCGCCAAGGTCCGCGACCACCAGTACCAGCGCGCCCTGAGCCGCCCGGTGGACCCGGACCTCGCCGTGTTCGCGGCCTACTGGGAACGCGGGGTGGCCTGCAACCCGGCCGCGATCGCCGCGAAGCTCGCCGAACTCGCCCCGCACATCCACCCCGTGTGGGTGGTGAACAAGCAGAACGCGGCCCTGCTGCCGCCCGGCACCGACCACGTGATCCCCGGCACCCGCCGCTACTGGGAGACCCTGGCCACCGCCAAGTACCTGACGAACAACGTCAACTTCCCCAACGCGGTGGTCAAACGCCCGGACGCCGTGCACCTCCAGACCCACCACGGCACCCCGCTCAAGCGCATGGGCCTCGACCAGATGGACCACCCGGCCGCCGCCAAGGGCCTGGACTTCGCCGCCCTGCTGGCCCGGATCGACAAGTGGGACTACAGCGTCAGCGCCAACAGCCACTCCACCCGCATGTGGGAGCGCGCCTACCCGTCGCGCTACACGTCCCTGGACTACGGCTATCCGCGCAACGACGTCTTCTACACGGCCACCGCCGCCGACGTCCGCGCCGCCCGCGACCGCCTCGGCATCGCGCCCGGCAGAACCGCCGTCCTCTACGCCCCCACCCACCGCGACTACGAGGCCGGCTTCACCCCCCGCCTCGACCTCGCCGCCCTCGCCGACCGGCTCGGCGACAACACCGTGCTCCTCGTCCGCGCCCACTACTTCTACGGCGGCGCCGCCTCCCCGCTGACCGGCCTGCGCCGCTCCGGCCGGATCATCGACGTCTCCTCCTACGACCCCGTCGAGGAGCTGTGCCTGGCCGCCGACGCGCTGGTCACGGACTACTCGTCGATCATGTTCGACTACGCCAACCTGGACCGCCCGATCGTGGTCTACGCCGACGACTGGGAGACGTACCGGACCACCCGCGGCGTCTACTTCGACCTGATGGCCGAGCACCCCGGCCAGGTCGCCCGCACCCAGGAGGATCTCGCCGAGATCTTCGTCTCCGGCGCCTGGCGCGACGACAGCGCGGCCAAGGCGCGGGCCGCGTTCCGGCGCCGGTTCTGCGAGTACGACGACGGGCGCGCCGCCGAACGGGTCGTACGCCGGGTGTTCCTGGACGAACCGGAGGACGCGCTGCCACCGGTGCTGCCCATCGAGGACCGCACCCCCGCCCCGACGCCCGAGGAGGCCACGGCATGACCCGCCCCGACGTCACGGTCACGGTCATCGTCTACAACGACGCGGCCCGCCTCCCCCGCGCGGTCGCCTCGCTGCGCGCGCAGACCCACGCGAACATCGAGATCGTCATCAGCGACGACCACTCGACGGACGAGACGCCCACGGTGGCCCGGGAGTTGGCGGCCCAGGACCACCGCATCCGCTACATCCGGCTGCCGGAGAACAGCGGCGGATGCAGCGCCCCGCGCAACCGGGCCATCGAGATCGCCCGGGCGCCGTACCTGATGTTCCTCGACAGCGACGACGAACTCCCGCCCCGCGCCGTCGAGTCGCTGCTCGCCGCGCACCGCGAGCGGGACGTCGACTTCACCATGGGCGCGGTCCGCCGGGTCCGGGTGGACAACGGCCGCCGCTCGACCTGGATGCCGCACCTGGTCGCCGAGCGCCGCACGCTGGAGGGCATCGAGGCGGACCCCCGTCTTCTCTTCGAGCACCTGTCGACGAGCAAGATGTACGCACGCGCCTTCCTCGACCGCCACCAGCTCCGCTTCCCCGAGGGCATCCACTACGAGGACCAGCTGTTCTCGGCACAGGCGTACTGCCTGGCGAAGGCGTTCACGATCATCCCGGACCCGGTGTACGTCTGGTACATCGAGCCGTTCGCGGACGCGTCCTCCGCCTCCATCTCCAACCAGCGGCACAAGATCTCCAACGTCAGCGACCGCGTGCACGTCCAGCGGCTGATCGACGAGTTTCTGGTGAGCAGCGGGCACGCGGGGCTGCGGGAGGACAAGGACTACAAGTTCCTCAAGCACGACTTCCGGATGTACGCCGGCGACCTCCCGTACCGGGACGAGGAGTGGCTGACGTCCTTCACCGAGATCATGAACCCGTACCTGGACACGCTCTCCCCCGAGGCGTACGGCCGACTGCCGCGCGCCGAGCGGGTGGTGCTGGAGCTGCTGCGGGACGGCAGGCCGGCCGAGGCCCGGCTGGCGGCGCGCGGGCTGGGGCACGCGGTGGCGCCACGGCAGGTGACGACCGACGGTACGGGGGTCCCGTACTGGGGGGACACCGTGCCGTCGACGGAGCGCGCACGCCGTGAACTGGACATGGCGGAGCTGGAGTTGGACACGCGGCCGTTCCCGACCGCTCAGTTCCGCCACGAGATCACGGAGCTGACGCCGGGCGCCGGGGCGACCCTGACCCTGGCGATCCGCACGTACGACCCCGGTCTGCGCCTCCCCGTGGGCCCCCAGCGCGCGTCCCTGCTCCTGACGCCCGGCCGGCGCCGCATGACGATCCCCTTCCGCCTGGACCCGGTCCGTCCCGGCGTCTTCGAGGGCACGGTCCGTCTCGACCTCGCGTCCGCGCCGGTCCCGCTCCACGGCTTCCAGGGCGTACGGCATCCCTTGGTCCGCCTGGACCAACAGGGCCTGTCCAACTCGGGCCTGCTGCTGGCTCCGCTGGACTTCCCGACCCGCACGGCCCGCATCGCCTACCACTCCGGGGCGGCCCCCCACGAACTCACCATCGAACCGGAAGGCCGCAATCCCGGCCGTCTACAGTTCCGCTGGCGTCCGGTGGGGGTGACGGCCCGCATCACCCGCCCCACCATCCGCCGCCTGGCCCGACCCCGAGTCCGGAGCGCTGCGCGGCTGGTGGCGAGTGTGCTGAAGTAACGGGGGTTTCAGCGCCGTTGGCGTGTAGGCGCGTGGTCAACTGCGGGCCCGTCGTGGCAGCTCGCGCAGTTCCCCGCGCCCCTTCGGGGCGCTTACGCCGCTGCGGCTCAGAGCACCACTCGGTACAGGGTCTGGCCTCCCGGGCCCACGGCCGTCCTGCGGAGCCACGGTGCGCCGGCGCCCCCCACGACCCACTTCACCCCGTACTCCCGCAGAATCCCCCGCCGCTCCTCAGCACCCGCCGCCGTCGAGAAGTACCGCTCCACCGCCGCCTCCCTCCGCCCCGCATCCCGAAGGAACACGTCCGGATACCCCGGCGCCACGGTGTACGGACCGTACGCGGGGATCTGCCGAGCCGGAAACGTACGTGCCATCACCACGTCCCCGTACCGCACCCCCGCCCGCATGATCCACTGATACCCCACCCACGGCGTCCGGTACTTCTCCGCGACCACCCCGGGCAGCGCGCCCCGCGGCACCACGTACCCGAGCGTCCCGGCCTGCGTCCACGCCCCCACCGCCAGCGCGGCGAGCAGCACGCACGCCCACGCCCTGCGCACCACGGCCCGCCCCGCCGACACCGCCTCCAGCGCCGCCGCGAGCTGCGCCGGGATCAGCGCGGCGGGCAGGGCGCGGCCCCAGGAGTAGTGGCCGGTCAGGCCCCCCGCCGCGAACATCAGCGCACCGAACAGGAAGAAGAGGACCAGCGGGTCGCGGTGGTCGCGGCGCCGGCGGAACCCCAGCGCCGCCACCCCGAGCAGCACGAGCCCGAACCGCCCGGCCAGGTCCTCGTACAGCGGCCGGTGGATGGCCTCCAGATCCGCGCCGGCGGAGAACAGCGCGAAGAAGTCGTAGTACGGCCAGACCCACAGCACCAGCAGCCCCAGGAGCAGCCCGGCGCCCAGCCGGAGCAGCGCTCCACGCGCCGGGCGCGCCGCGAGCACCGTCGCCAGCCCGCCCAACGAGGCCACCACGCCCGTGAACTGGTGACACAGCAGGATCACCGCCCACAGCGCCCCCAGCCCCAGCCACACCCCCCACGCCGCCTCCCCGCGCACCACCCGCGTCAGCCAGGCCCAGAAGTGGAAGGTGAGTCCGAGCGCGAACACGCTGGGGTACGACACCGTCAGCGCGAGGGAGTTCAGCCCGAGGAAGCCGCTCCAGTTGAACAGCAGCGGGCCCCAGAGGAGCAGCAGGCTCAGGAATGCCAGCGCGGGGGCGGCGCGATGGTCGCTGAGGGTGCGGACGTAGCGCCGGACGCCCGTCACCAGCAGGCCCAGCCCGGCGAGCGCGGCCAGGCGCAGGACCACGAAGACCGACAGGCCCGTCAGCTTGGCGACGGTGCCGAGCAGCAGCATCCAGGGCGAGTAGTACGGGCTCGGCGTGTCGGCGTCGACCAGCGGGTTGCCGGGGTGCGGCAGGCTGTGCCGGAGGCGCTGGATCGTTGCCGCGTGCATGCCGAGGTCACCCGCCCACGGCAGGCGGACGACGACCCAGCACATCAGCACCACGACGAGCGCGGCGGCGACCCGCGGCAGCTCACGGCCCATGCGCGACGCGGGGCCGCCCCGTGGTGCCGTACGGCTCACCTGTTCGGTGTCAGACGGCGCGGTGTGCACACGCCGACCCTATCCGAAGCCCCGCGAAGAGCAGGAAAAGGTAATTTCGCGGCACGTTCAGGGCGAGAGGCGGGCAAGAAGAGGGGCGCCCCGGGCAGACGGTGCCCGGGACGCCCTTTCCTGCCGTACGGCTACGAGTGCGTCCGCAGCAGCGTCCGCATCGTGCGCATCGCCACCGACAGGTTGGCGAGATCGAACGAGTCCGAACTGCGGATCTCGTCCAGCGTGGTGCGGGCGCGGCCCAGGATCGCGCTGTTCTTCTGCTCCCACGCCTTGAACCGCTGCTCCGGCGTCGAGGTGCCGTTGCCCACCGCGAGGATGTCCGCGGTGAGGGCCGCGTGCGCCGCGTACAGGTCCTCACGGATGGAGGCGCGGGCCATGGACTGCCAGCGGTCGGCGCGCGGCAGCTCGATGATGCGGTCCATGAGCTGGGTGATGTTGAGCCGGTCGGCGAGGTCGTAGTAGACCTCGGCGACGTCCAGCGGCTCCTTGCCCATGCGGTCGGCCACCGACACGATGTCGAGCGCCGGGAAGGCGGAGGAGAAGCCGGCCACGCGGGTGGCGAGTTCGTCCGGGACGCCGGCCGCGGACAGCTCGTCGTACACGTGCTGGTACCACTCCGCGTCCGCGCCGCGCAGCAGCTTCGGCAGCTCCTGCCAGACCCGCTCGACCCGCTCGGCGAAGAACTCGACCGTCTCGGCGAGCTGGAGCGGCTGCGGCCGGTTGTTGAGCAGCCAGCGGGTGCCGCGCTCGACCAGGCGGCGCGAGTGCAGCCGGATGCGGGTCTGGACGGCCGCGTCGACCCTGTTGTCCAGGGCCTCGACCGCGTCCCACACCGGCGCCGAGCAGAAGATCGCGCGGGCCGCGGTCTGGGCGCGGACGATCTCCTCCAGGGAGGCGCCGGTCTCCTCGCGCAGCCGGTGCAGATACGTCGTACCGCCCGTGTTGACCGTGTCGTTGACCAGCACGGTCGTGGTGATCTCGCGGCGCAGCGGGTGGCTGTCGATGGCGTCGGCGAACCGCTCGCGCAGGGCCGACGGGAAGTACGCGTGCAGCAGGCCCCGCAGGTACGGGTCGTCCGGCAGCGAGGTGTGCAGCAGCTCCTCCGCGACCGTGATCTTCGTGTACGCCAGCACGACGGCCGTCTCCGGGCTGGTCAGGCCCTGGCCCTGGGCGAGGCGCTCGCGGATCTGCCGGTCGGTGGGCAGGAACTCCAGCGCCCGGTCCAGGTGGCCCTCGCGCACCAGGTGGCGGATGAACCGCTGCTGGGCGTGGAGCATGTCCTTGGCCTGGAAGAGGGCGTTGGCCAGGGCGGTGTTCTGCGCGTAGTTGTTGCGCAGGACCAGCGCGCCGACCTCGTCGGTCATCTCGGCGAGCAGCTTGTTGCGCTGCTTGACGGTCATGTCGCCGTCCGCGACCAGGCCGTTCAGCAGGATCTTGATGTTCACCTCGTGGTCGGAGGTGTCCACGCCGGCGCTGTTGTCGATCGCGTCGGTGTTGATCTTGCCGCCGTGCAGGGCGAACTCGATCCGGCCGAGCTGGGTCAGGCCCAGGTTGCCGCCCTCGCCGACGACCTTGACCCTGAGGTCCTTGCCGTCGACGCGGATGGCGTCGTTGGCCTTGTCGCCGACGTCCCCGTTGGACTCCGACGACGCCTTCACGTACGTGCCGATGCCGCCGTTCCACAGCAGGTCCACCGGCGCCGTGAGGATCGTCTTCATCAGGTCGGCCGGGGTCATCTTGGTGACCTTGCCCTCGATGCCGAGGGCCTCGCGGATGTGGCTGTTGAGCGGGATCGACTTGGCCGTGCGCGGGAAGATCCCGCCGCCCGCCGACAGCAGCTCGGTGTTGTAGTCGGCCCAGCTGGAGCGGGGCAGCTCGAACAGGCGGCGGCGCTCGGCGTAGGAGACGGCCGCGTCCGGGTCGGGGTCGATGAAGATGTGCCGGTGGTCGAAGGCGGCGACCAGGCGGATGTGCTCGGACAGCAGCATGCCGTTGCCGAACACGTCACCGGACATGTCACCGATGCCGACGACCGTGAAGTCCTCGCTCTGCGTGTCCACGCCCAGCTCGCGGAAGTGCCGCTTCACGGACTCCCAGGCGCCGCGCGCGGTGATGCCCATGCCCTTGTGGTCGTAACCGGCCGAGCCGCCGGAGGCGAAGGCGTCGCCGAGCCAGAAGTTGTAGGTGTTCGCGACCTCGTTGGCGATGTCCGAGAAGGTCGCGGTGCCCTTGTCGGCGGCGACCACCAGGTAGGTGTCGTCGCCGTCGTGCCGGACCACGTCCCGCGGCGGCACGACCTCGCCGGCCACCATGTTGTCGGTGATGTCGAGCAGCGCCGAGATGAACGTCTTGTAGCTGGCGATGCCCTCGGCGAGCCACGCGTCGCGGTCCACGCTCGGGTCCGGCAGCTGCTTGGCGACGAAGCCGCCCTTGGCACCGACCGGCACGATGACGGTGTTCTTCACCATCTGCGCCTTGACCAGGCCGAGAATCTCGGTACGGAAGTCCTCACGCCGGTCGGACCAGCGCAGACCGCCTCGGGCGACCTTGCCGAAGCGCAGGTGGACACCTTCGACGCGCGGCGAGTACACCCAGATCTCGTACGCCGGGCGCGGCGCCGGCAGGTCCGGGATGGCCTGCGGGTCGAACTTCATGGAGACGTAGTCGTGCGGCCGGCCGCCGAGCGTCCCCTGGAAGAAGTTCGTGCGCAGGGTCGCCTTGATGACGGTCAGGAACGACCGCAGGATACGGTCCTCGTCCAGGCTGGCCACCTGCTCCAGGGCCGCGTCCAGCTCCTCCAGCAGGGCGTCGGTGATCTCCAGGCCGGCCTGCTGCCGTTCCGGGGACATCCGCGCCTCGAACAGGGAGACGAGCAGCCGGGTGGTGTGGACGTTGTTGCGGAGGGTGTCCTCCATGTAGTCCTGCGAGAAGGTCGAACCGGCCTGCCGCAGGTACTTGGCGTAGGCCCGCAGCACCATCGCCTGCCGCCAGGTCAGCCCCGCGCTCAGCACCAGCGCGTTGAAGCCGTCGTTCTCGGCCTGGCCGGTCCAGGTCGCGGCGAACGCCTCCTGGAAGCGCTCGCGGGCGTCGTCGCCGAGGTACTCCCCGCCGCCCGCCGCCTTCGGCATGCGCAGACCGAAGTCGTAGATCCAGGCGGTGGTGCGGTCCGCGCAGCGCAGCTCGTACGGCCGCTCGTCGGTGACCTCGACGCCGAGGCGGCTGAGCACCGGCAGCACCTTGGAGAGGGAGACCGTGCCGCCCTTCTGGTAGATCTTGAACCGGCGCTCCTCCGGCCCGGCGCCCACCGGCTCGTACAGGCTCAGGCTGAACTTCTTGTCGTCGCTGAGCTGCTCCAGGTGGACCAGGTCGGAGACGGCGGCGCGCGGGGTGTGGTCGGCCTTGTAGCCCTCGGGGAAGGCGTTGTTGTAGCGGCGCAGCACCTCGGCCGCGCGCTCCTCGCCGCACTCGGCGGTCAGCGCCTCGGCGAACGCGTCCGCCCAGGAGCGGGCCGCCTCGACCAGGCGGGCCTCGATGCGGTCCTTGTCGGCGTCCGACAGCTCGGGCAGCTCGGTGCCCGGCGGGACACGGACGACGAAGTGCAGCCGGGAGAGGATCGACTCGGTGTTCCAGGCGGTGAAGTCGACGCTGGTGCCGCCCAGCTCCTCCTTGAGGATGTCGATGATCCGCAGGCGCACGCCGGTGGTGTAGCGGTCGCGCGGGAGGTAGACGAGGGCCGAGTAGTAGCGGCCGTACTCGTCCTGGCGCAGGTACAGCCGCAGCCGGCGGCGCTCCTGGAGGTAGAGCACGCTCGTGGCGATGGGCTGGAGTTCCGCGGCGGGCGTCTGGAACAGCTCGTCACGCGGGTACGTCTCCAGGATCTGGAGCAGGTCGCGGCCGTCGTGGCTGTTGGGCGAGAACCCGGCGCGCTCCAGCACCTCCTCCACCTTGCGGCGGATGACCGGGACGCGGCGCACGGACTCGGTGTACGCGGCGGAGGAGAACAGGCCGAGGAAGCGCCGCTCACCGACGACGTTGCCGTCCGCGTCGAACTTCTTGACGCCGATGTAGTCCAGGTACGACGGCCGGTGCACGGTGGCCCGGCTGTTGGCCTTCGTCAGCACGAGCAGCTTGTGCTCGCGGGCCTTGGCGCGGGCGTCGGCCGGGAGCCGCTCGAAGGAGGGGCTGACCGGGTGCTGGTCGTCCTCGGCGTGGTGCGGGTCCGAGCGCAGTATGCCGAGACCGGTGCCGGGCACGGCGGCGAGCGTGTCGTCGTCGCGCAGCTGGTACTCGCGGTAGCCGAGGAAGGTGAAGTGGTCGTCGGCCAGCCAGTGCAGCAGCTCGCGGGCCTCCTCGGCCTCGGGCCGGGGCAGGTCGGCGGGGACGGGCTCGCTCTGCAGGCTGTCGGCGAGCCGGGTCGCCGCGTCCCGCATCTTCTCCCAGTCCTCGACGGCCTCGCGGACGTCGGACAGCACGCGCAGCAGGTCGGCGGTGATCTGCTTCAGGTCGGCCCGGTCGGTCTCCCGGTCGATCTCGACATGGATCCAGGACTCGACGTGCGCGTCGTGCGGGAGGTCGCCGAGGAACTCCGTGGACTGGTTCGACAGCACCTCGATCAGCTTGCCGGTCAGATCGCGCCGCACGACGAACTGCGGGTGGATCACGACGTGGATGCCCCGCCCCTGGCGGGTCAGCTCATTGGTGACCGAGTCCACGAGGAAGGGCATGTCGTCGGTGACGACCTCCACGACGGTGTGGCTACAGGTCCACCCGTTCTCCTCCACGGTCGGGGTGTGCACCCGGACGTTCGCGGTGCCCTGGGGGCGGGTCTCGGCGAGACGGTAGTGCGAGACCGCGGCGCCGAAGACGTCGACCGGGTCGCGGTCGGCGAGGTCTTCCGGGGCGGTGTGCAGGTAGTAGCGCTGGAGGAACGCGAGCACGGATTCGCTGTCCGGGGTGCCGGGGGTGCCCTCGCTCGTCGTCCCGGTCGGTAGGTGCCCCCCGACCGGGCTGTTCTCAGCTACCCGGGCAGCCCGTTCGAGCAGCTCGGCCTTGGCTTCGTCCAGCTTGGTCTGCATTGTCCTCTGGCTCCTGTCGCGCGCCGTTGCGTGACGTAGAAGGAAGTACGGTCTCTTTCCCTCCGGCTCGACGCCACGGCCCGGGGTGTCCGGTCCGATCCGACGCTATGCCGCGAGGTGAGATGAGCGGGGGGTATTCGGCCATTCTCGGCACGTCCGTCGACTGTGACGCTGCTCTCGGCATCGCCGTGTCCCGGGCCGTCCTCGGCGTCCTGGGGGCGTCCGCGCCCCCGTCCCGCCCGCGAAGACCAGCGACCGCCGCCCGGTCACGGAGGTGTTCCGTGCAACCCGGGCGCAGGGCAGGAGCAGGATCGCCCCCGCGAGATATCGCGCTGATCACGCCACAAGGCTATCCCCACTTACCCCGGGCCCGTCATGAGCCGTATGTGTACAAAACCGAGGGTCGAAGTTTGACGTTCTGCACAGCGGCGTGGTGCGGGCGGGTGACGTATCCGATGGCTGGTTCCGGGTGGCCGGTCCTGGGTGGTTGTCGCGGGTCGCCGGCTTCGGGGGGCCGTCGGGGTTCACCGGTCCCGGAGCACCGTCGGGATCACCGATTCCGGCCACCGGTGCCCGATTCCCGGTCACCCGGTCGCGCCCCCGCGTACGCGGTCGCACCCTGAAAAACGCGGGGCCCTCTTGGCAAGGGGCACCCGGCGGAGGCACGGTGCCCAGGACACTGTGCGGAGTCTGCCCGGAGGAGCCGACATGCCCACGAAGATCCTCATCGTCACCGGCGACGCAGCGGAGTCCCTGGAGGTGCTCTACCCCTACCAGCGCCTGCGCGAGGAAGGCTACGACGTCCACATCGCGGCCCCCACCCGCAAGACCCTCCGCTTCGTCGTGCACGACTTCGAGCCCGGTTACGACACCTACACCGAGAAGCCCGGCTACACCTGGCCCGCCGACCTGGCCTTCTCCGAGGTCGACCCGGGGGACTACGCGGCCCTCGTCATCCCCGGCGGCCGGGCCCCCGAGTATCTGCGCAACGATCCCGAACTGCGCAAGATCCTCAAGGCCTTCTTCGACGCCGACAAGCCGGTCGCCCAGATCTGCCACGGCCCGCTACTCACCGCCGCGATCGACTCCCTCCGGGGCCGCCGGGTCACGGCCTACCCGGCGCTGGAGCCGGACATGCAGGCGGCCGGCGCGGGCTTCCAGGACGCCGAGGCGGTCGTCGACGGCACCCTGGTCTCGTCCCGCGCCTGGCCGGACCATCCGGCATGGATGCGGGAGTTCCTGACGGTGCTTCGCTCGAAGGCACCGGTGAGCTGAGACTTGAGGGCGCCGACGGGCTGAGACGCGAAGGCGTCGGTGAGCTGGAGGCGTGCGCGGTGCCGCCGTCCAGCTCGCGGTGCGTCGGCGGCGTCAGGTCCGTCGTGGCCGGTCGCGCAGTTCCCCGCGCCCCTGGGGAGCTGCGGCGGCCGGGGTACCCAGCCCAGGTCGGCCACGGCACCGGGCGCCCAAGTCCGCAGGCTCACCCCGACGCACCGCAGGCCCACCCCGACGCCCCGCAGGGCTACGCCGCTATCCTCCGCGCCTCCGCCACCGCCTCGGCCAGCGAATCCACCACCGGCGCCCCCACGCCCTCCAGACTCGCCCGGCTGTGCGACCCCCCGCTGTACAGCACAGCCCGCGCCCCCACGTGCAGCGCGGCGACCGCGTCGTCCGCCGCGTCCCCGATCACCACGGTCCGCTCCGGAGCCGCCACCCCCATCAGCGCCTCCAGATGCCGCACCATGTGCTCGGCCTTGCTGCCTCCGGACGGCCCCGTACGCCCGTCGACCCGTATGAAGTGCGCCTCGATCCCGAAGCCCCGCACCAGCGGCACCAGTTCCTCGTGCCCGTACATGCTCAGCAACGACTGGCTGTGCCCCGCCGACCGCCACCCCGCGAGCAGTTCCTCCGCCCCCTCGGTGAGCCGGCACCGCACCCGGTGCTCGGCGTAGTACCGGTGGAAGACGCCGTCCATCAGCTCCCACTCGGCGTCGGTCGGCAGCCGGCCGAGCAGCCGCTCGTAGAACTTCGGCACCGGCACGCAGTACAGCGCCCGGTACTGCTCCAGCGTGATCGGCGCCAGCCCCAGCTCGGCGAAGGCCGCGTTCGTCGCCCCGATGATCGCGTCATTGTCGTGGAACAGCGTCCCGTTCCAGTCCCAGACGATGTGCGCGCTTCCCTGCATCCCCATGTCCAAGACCGTACCCGCCCCCACTGACAATCAGGGCACCACCGCGATCGGCCCAGGTCAGCCCAGGCCGACCAGGTTGGGGATCTCCTGCGTGGCGTACCACAGCAGCTCGTGGTCGTCCGCCCCGTCCACGACGAACTGCGCGTCGTCGTCACCGCCGTCCGCCGCCTCCAGCGCGTCCGCCGCGGCGGCCACGTCCGTCTCCGCGTCCTCGGCGTCGACGTGCACGGAGGCCGCCTTCGCGAGCGGCACGGCGATGGTCACGGTGACCTCGCCGAGCGCGGAGGGGTCGAGCGCGCGGTCGGGGTCGACGCGCGCGGCGCCGTCGGGCACGTCCACGGCTACCACGACCCGGCGGCGTGCCGCGCCCGGGTCCGCCGCGAGCAGCCGCAGCGAGGCCAGCGCGGCCCGGCTGAGCGCCGCGTACTCCAGCTCCTCGATGTCCTCGGAGAGGTACCACTCGCGCAGCGCGGGCGTGACGGCATACGCGACGAAGGGGCCGGTCCCCAGCTCACCCGTCTTGTACGCCTCGGCGAGGGCGGGGAGGGTCAGGGGAACGTAGACGCGCATGCTGGCCGCTCTTTCCTGTTCCTGGTCAAAGGCTCCGCTGGGCCCCGGGGAGGGCGGCTGGCGCGTCTCCCGGAGGGCCTTCAGGATACGTGCGGCCGTCCCCTTTCGGGCCCCTGCCCGCACCCGTGGAGGCGTCCACTCCAAGCCTCCGATTCACCCTCTCCGGCCGCTTGGCCATGGGCCGCAGGGCTCCCCGGTCCCCTCGGATAGGTGAACGTTCCGGGCCCTCCGGCACTCGCCACCACGTCCTTGCCAGCCCCTGGGGCGCCCCGTACAAGATCCCCACCACTGGTTACCGCCCGGTATCCCCCGGGCCCGCCGAACGGGGACCCCCATGAACAAGGTCATGAGCCGTACCGCCCAGCCCCGCCCGCGGCACCGCCCGCCGACCCGCCGCGACTCCCGCCGCCCCGGTGGTGCCCCACCCCGCACGCCCAGCCGGCCGACGGCCACACGGCCGGAGGCGGCCACTACGCAGCCCACGACGGCCGTACGGCAGCCCCGGCCCACCGACCTCTTCGCCGAGCGCCTGCTGGCCGTCCTGAGCGGTCAGCGGCCCGTCCACTGGATGCTCCGGCACACCGCGGGCCGCGCCTACGACGACCTGGCCCGCCTGGCCGAACGCAGCCCCCTGCGCACCCCCGGCTCCCGCCCGGTCGTCCACGACATCGGCTACTACGTCCCCAGCCAAGGTGCCCTGGAGGTCTTCGCCCGCATCGCCGCCGGCGACCGACTACGCGCCATGGCGTTCCGCCTGGAACTGGGCAAGGACCTCCGCTGGCGCTGCACAGCGGTGGAAACGGGCGCGCCGTAGGGGTGCGGACCGTCGTCGAGGTGCGGGCGCGTCACGGATGATCGCGCAGTTCCCCGCGCCCCTGGGGGACTACAGCGGCCGACGCCCCCGACAACGCGGAAGGGCCGGGTCCCCGAAAAGGAACCCGGCCCTGCTCAACCGCTGAGGCGCCGCAGGCGACCGTTACTTCTTGCGGCGCCGTCCGCCCTTGGCCTGCCGGCGTCGCTCGGCCCGCGTGAGCCCGTCCGACTCGGACCGCACCGGCTCGTCCTCCTCCAGGTCACGCTCGACGATGCCGCCCTCACCGTCCACCGTCGGCGCGGAGAAGTGCAGATCCCGCCGCTGCGGGACATCCAGCCCCTTCGCACGGATCTCGGGACGCGCGCCCGCCTGCGCCGGCACCGTGTCCTGGACGCCCTCGCCCACCGGCTGGGCCTCCTCGACCGGGACCTCCTCGACCTGCTGCTCGACCTGGACCTCCAGGTTGAACAGGTAGCCGACGGACTCCTCCTTGATGCCGTCCATCATCGCGGTGAACATGTCGAAGCCCTCACGCTGGTACTCGACCAGCGGGTCCTTCTGCGCCATCGCGCGCAGGCCGATGCCCTCCTGGAGGTAGTCCATCTCGTAGAGGTGCTCGCGCCACTTGCGGTCCAGGACCGACAGCACGACCCGGCGCTCCAGCTCCCGCATGATCTCGGAGCCGAGCTGCGCCTCGCGGGCCTCGTACTGCTCGTGGATGTCCTCCTTGATGGACTCCTCGATGTACTCGGCGGTCAGACCGGCCCGGTCGCCGGCCGCCTCCTCCAGCTCCTCGATGGTGACCTTCACCGGGTACAGCTGCCGGAAGGCACCCCACAGCCGGTCCAGGTCCCAGTCCTCGGGGAAGCCCTCGGAGGTCTCGGCGCGGACGTACGCCTCGATGGTGTCGTCCATGAAGTGCCGGATCTGGTCGTGCAGGTCCTCGCCCTCCAGGACGCGCCGGCGCTCGCCGTAGATGACCTCGCGCTGCCGGTTGAGCACCTCGTCGTACTTCAGGACGTTCTTACGGGTCTCGAAGTTCTGCGTCTCGACCTGGGCCTGCGCGGACGCGATCGCGCGCGTCACCATCTTGTTCTCGATCGGCACGTCGTCCGGCACGTTGGCCATCGACATCACGCGCTCGACCATCTGGGCCTTGAACAGGCGCATCAGGTCGTCGCCCAGCGACAGGTAGAAGCGGGACTCGCCCGGGTCGCCCTGACGGCCGGAACGACCGCGCAGCTGGTTGTCGATGCGGCGGGACTCGTGCCGCTCGGTGCCGAGGACGTACAGGCCGCCCAGCTCCTCGACCTCTTCCTTCTCCGCCTTGACGGCCTGCTCGGCCTTCTCCAGGGCGCCGGGCAGGGCAGCGGCCCACTCCTCGATGTGCTCCTCGGGGTCGAGGCCGCGCTGGCGCAGCTCCGCCTCGGCGAGGTCCTCGGGGTTGCCGCCGAGCTTGATGTCCGTACCACGGCCGGCCATGTTGGTGGCCACCGTCACGGCGCCCTTGCGGCCGGCCTGGGCGACGATCTGCGCCTCGCGCTCGTGGTGCTTGGCGTTCAGCACCTCGTGCTGGATGCCGCGCTTGCTGAGCTGCTGCGAGAGGTACTCCGACTTCTCGACGGAGGTCGTGCCGACGAGGATCGGCTGGCCCTTCTCGTGCTTCTCGGCGATGTCGTCCACGACCGCCTCGAACTTGGCCACCTCGGTGCGGTAGATCAGGTCCGACTGGTCCTTGCGGATCATCGGCTTGTTGGTCGGGATCGGGACCACGCCGAGCTTGTAGATCTGGTGGAACTCGGCGGCCTCGGTCATCGCCGTACCGGTCATGCCGGAGAGCTTCTTGTAGAGGCGGAAGAAGTTCTGGAGGGTGATCGTGGCGAGCGTCTGGTTCTCGTCCTTGATGTCCACCCCTTCCTTCGCCTCGATCGCCTGGTGCATGCCCTCGTTGTAGCGGCGGCCGGCGAGGATACGGCCGGTGTGCTCGTCGACGATCATGACCTCGCCGTCGATGACGACGTAGTCCTTGTCCTTCTTGAAGAGTTCCTTGGCCTTGATCGCGTTGTTCAGGTAACCCACGAGCGGGGTGTTCACCGACTCGTAGAGGTTGTCGATGCCCAGCCAGTCCTCGACCTTGCTGACACCGGACTCGTGGATGGCGACCGTGCGCTTCTTCTCGTCGACGTCGTAGTCGCCGGTCTCCTCGAGGCCCTTGAGCGGGTTGCCCGCCTCGCCGCGCTTGAGGCGCGTGACCAGCTTGGCGAAGTCGCCGTACCACTTGGTGGCCTGGTCGGCCGGGCCGGAGATGATCAGCGGCGTACGGGCCTCGTCGATGAGGATGGAGTCGACCTCGTCGACGATGGCGAAGTTGTGGCCGCGCTGCACCAGCTCGTCCTTCGACCACGCCATGTTGTCGCGCAGGTAGTCGAAGCCGAACTCGTTGTTCGTGCCGTAGGTGATGTCGCACGCGTACTGCTCGCGGCGCTGAGCCGGCGTCATGTTGGCGAGGATGCAGCCGACGCTCAGGCCCAGGAACTTGTGGACGCGGCCCATCATCTCGGAGTCGCGCTCGGCCAGGTAGTCGTTGACCGTGATGAGGTGGACGCCGTCGCCGGACAGCGCGTTCAGATACGCGGGCAGCGTGCCGACGAGGGTCTTGCCCTCACCGGTCTTCATCTCGGCCACATAGCCGAGGTGGAGCGCGGCACCGCCCATCATCTGCACGTCGTAGTGGCGCTGGCCGAGGACGCGCTTGGCGGCCTCGCGCACCGTGGCGAACGCCTCGGGGAGCAGGTCGTCCAGGCTCTCACCGTCTGCGTAGCGCTGCTGGTACTCCGCGGTGAGGGCCCGCAGCTCGGCGTCGGAGAGGTCGACGAAGTCCTCTTCGATGGAGTTGACCTGGTCCGCGATGCGGTGCAGCTTGCGCAGGATCTTGCCTTCGCCTGCACGCATGATCTTCGAGAGGACGGACACGGGGGCTGGTCTCCTTGCCGGTCGGGCCTGGGACGGTCGGTTTTCCTTCTGACGTACTGAGCAACGGCCATCGTATGCGAGGACCCGGCTGCGCCGGGAGGCCTGGCGGCCCGACGGCTGCTTCACCCAGGACAACGGACGGGGCTTGCGGATGGTGCCGCATCGGAGCGAGGAATTACGCGAAACGTGATCGCCCGCTCACACATCGCGAAAATCCATGGCCGGGACGGGGCGTACGCAGCAGAATCGGGCGATGGAACCCGTCACACTCACCACGGACCGTCTCCTGCTGCGCCCGGTCGGCCCCGCCGACACCGACGCGGTGTACGAGGCCGCACAGGACCCCGACATCCAGCGCTGGACGGTGGTCCCCTCGCCCTATCTGCCGGAGCACGCGATCGGCTTCACGGAGCAGATCGTCCCGGACGGCTGGTCCCAGGGCTCGGTGTTCACCTTCGGCGTCTTCCTCACCGGCGGGGAGCTGGCCGCCATGCTGGCCCTCACGATGCGCTCGCTGGGCACGGCCGAGGTCGGCTTCTGGGCGGCCAAGGAGCACCGCGGCAACGGATACGTCGTGGAGGCCACGCTCACCGCCTGCCGGTGGATCTTCACCGAGGTCGGCGTCGACCGTGTCGAATGGCGAGCCGAGGTCGGCAACCACGCCTCCCGCGCGGTCGCCGAACGCGCGGGCTTCACCATCGAGGGCACCTTGCGCTCCGGCCTCAACAACAAGGGCGTACGCCGGGACTGCTGGGTCGGCTCCCTGCTCCCCTCGGACCTGGGCCTGCCCTCCACGGCTCCGTACCTGCCCGCGCGTTCCTGAGTCCCTGTTCCTCGGAACCTACTTCCTCGCTCCTGATGGACGCCCAGCTCGTCGCGGGCTGTCAGTGGCACCCTCTATCGTCCGACGCATGACGACCCTTCCGCGCCCGACGACCACTCTCACCGCGGACGACGCCCGCCGGATCGCCCTGCGGGCCCAGGGCCTGCTCGGCGCGCCCGACCGGCGCGCGGGCGTCCGCGGGGTGCTGCGCCACCTCGGCGCGGTCCAGCTCGACACGATCTCGGTCCTCGCCCGCTCCCACGAACTCGTGCCCTACGCCCGGCTCGGCGCGGTCGGCCGCAAGGCCGTGGAGGCCGCGTACTGGACGGACACCCATGCCTTCGAGTACTGGTCGCACGCGGCCTGCATCCTCCCCATCGAGGAGTGGCCGCACTTCGCCTTCCGCCGCCGCGCCTACCGCGACCGGCCGCACTGGCACCACGAACTCCCCGACGGCGCCTACGACCAGGTCATCAAGCAGCTCCGCACGGAGGGCCCGCTGACCGCGACCGAGCTGGGCGGCGCGAAGAAGACGAACGACTGGTGGGACTGGTCGGGCACGAAGGTCGCCGTGGAGCGCGCGCTGATGTACGGCGAGGTGGTGTGCGTGGAGCGGCGCGGCTGGAAGCGGGTGTACGACCTCGCCGAGCGCGCGGTCCCGGACACGCTGCTGCACGACGAGCTGGACGACTCCGAGTGCCTGCGCCGCCTGGTCCGGCTGGCGGGCGAGTCGCTCGGGGTCGGTACGCGCGCGGACATCGCCGACTACCACCGTCTCAAGGCCGAGCAGGTCGACGCGGTGATCGCGGACTCCGGCCTGGTGCCGGTCGAGGTCGAGGGCTGGGGCAAGCCGGCCTGGGCGGACCCGGCGGCCCTGGCGACGCCGCCGCGCGGCCGGCACCGCACCACGCTGCTGTCGCCGTTCGACTCACTGATCTGGGAGCGGGCGCGCACGGAGCGGATCTTCGGCTTCACCCACCGGCTGGAGGCGTACGTCCCCAGGCCCAAGCGCGTCTACGGCTACTTCGCCATGCCGGTGCTCGCCGGCGGCCGGCTGGTCGGGCGGGTCGACCCGGCGCGGGAGGGCCGCACGCTGGTGGCCAAGCAGGTCACCCTGGACGGCCCCAAGGCGGTCCCGGCGGTCGCCCAGGCGCTGGTCGAGGCGGCGACGTGGGTGAACTGCACGAACGTCCGCGTGGAACGCGTGGACGCACCCGAGCTGCGGGAGCCCCTCGGCAGGGAACTCGCCGCCCTCCTCGGATAGGCGCTAGCGGATCTCCAGGATCTTCTCCCGCATCGCGTAGACCACGGCCTCCATCCGGGAGTGCAGCTGGAGTTTCTCCAGGATGTTGCGGACGTGGTTCTTCACGGTGTTCTCGGAGATGAACAGTTCCTTGGCGATGTCCCGGTTGTTCATACCCGTGGCGACGAGTTTGAGGACCTCCAGCTCGCGGTCGGTCAGCCGGGGCGCGGGGACCAGCCGGCGCTCGTCGGTGCGCTGGATCATCGACTTGAACTCGGTGAGGAGTTTCGACGCCATCGACGGGCTGATCTGCGACTGTCCGTCGGCCACCGCGCGAATGGCGGTGGCCACCTCGTCGGTCGAGATCTCCTTGAGGAGATATCCGGTCGCGCCCGCCTTGATGGCGTCGTAGAGGTCGGCTTCCTCGTCACTGATCGTCAGCATGATGATCTTCGCGCTGGGGGCGACCTCCTTGATGGAGGTGCAGGCCTCGATCCCGCCGCGCTTGGGCATGCGGACGTCCATCAGCACGATGTCGGGCAGCAGGTCGGCGGCCTTGTCGACGGCCTCGGCCCCGTCGCCCGCCTCGCCGACGACCTGGATGTCCTCCTCGGCCGCGAGCACGATCTCCAGGCCGCGCCGGAAGAGGGCGTGGTCATCCACGACCAGGACTCTGATCGGCTCGTCGCGCGACGAGCCCGTGTCCGGGCCCCTGCCGATGACATCGTCGTCGGCGTCCCCGTCCCGCATCGGTCCGAAGGTGTCCGCCATCGTTCCTCCCCCTGAAGGCTGTGGCCTGTGGTCCTGTGCCATCGCCAACCCAAGGCAGCGGCCCACCGGTTGGGCCGGTGCGGCCATGATTTCATGCCCGGGCGGCACCGAGGTGACGTGCGGGGCGCGAAGTGGTCGCACACCGGTGCCCCTGGGGGCGCACACGCGCTCCAGGGGCACCCGCACAGCTTCAGCCGGGGGGATCAGCCGCCCAGCGTGCCACCCGCCGCGGGGGGCTGCGCCTGCGCCTCGGCGACCATCGGGTCGGTGCTCAGGTGGATCACGCCGTAGTCGTAGGCGTGTCGCCGGTAGACGACGCTGGGTTCCTTCGTCTCGGAGTCGATGAACAAGTAGAAGTCGTGGCCGACCAGTTCCATCTCGTACAGGGCCTGGTCGAGCGTCATCGGGGAGGCGACGTGGGTCTTCTCGCGGACGATGAGGGGGCCTTCACCCTTGACCTCCAGCGAACCGATCTTCTTGGTCGGCACTCCGTCCGTCTCCTCCTCCTGGACGGGGAGGCCGCTACCGCTCAGTGTCGCCGCGCCCGGGACGTGGTCGGGGACCTCTGCCGCTGAGATCCGGCGCGCGCCGCGACGCGAGAACCGCTTGTCGTGCTGCTTGCGCAGCCGGGCATCCAGCTTCTCCGCCGCCAGGTCCAGTGCCGCGTAGGGATCGCTGGCCGCTGCCTCCGCCCGGATCACCGGACCGCGGGAGCGGAGCGTGATCTCCACTCGGTCACAGCGGTCGGCCTGTCGGGGGTTCGGCTCCTTGGACACCTCGACGTCGAGGCTGATCACCTTGGCATCGAGCCTCTGGATCTTCTCCAGCTTCAGCTTCTCGGCCACGTGCTTGCGGAACCGCTCGGGCACCTCGGTCTTGCGGCCTTTGACGACGATGTCCACGCAGAACTCCGTTCCCGGATCGCTCCGCTGCATCGGCGGAGCATCTCCCTTTCGCACCAGGTCCGGTGATCACCGGACCTCGGACTCGGTGACTTCCACCTCCTCCTCCCCCATGGGCGAGATCTCCACCCCACCGGCGCGGGTGATTGCCAAAAACCCGCAGCACGGCATTCGGATACGAGAGGTGTGGCCTGCGCCTTTCCTCACACCCGAACATATCTCGCCCGGACGGATGCCGTCACCCTCTACTGCGACGTACCTCCATTCAGGTGAATTACCCCTGTCACTAGCTGGAACGATGCACGTTGACGATCAGTTCCTGCTCATTTCGAAAGAATCGTGAGGGGCTGCGATCACGGCGGCATGGAGGACCGGCCGCAGGGCGTTCGGCGCCGCCTTTTCCGGTGCACTGTGCACCGACTCCCTTCTCTCCGGCGACGTACCGATCCATCGTTCCTCCCTACCTTCCCGAGTTATGGCCCCATACACGACCGTCCTGCCCTCACGACCGGATACGGCCGCCTCCCGCACGGCCCGCGCCGCCTCCGCGAGAGTGGCGCCCGTCGTCATCAGGTCGTCGACCAGCACGACACGGCCCGCGCCGAGCAGCCGGCCGCCTCCCGGACTCACCTCCAGCGCCCCGGCGAGGTTCACCAGGCGCCGCCGCGCGTCCAGCCCCGCCTGGTCGGCCACGGCCCGGCGCTGGCGCAGTACGGCCGCCACCCGGGCCGGTGTCCCGGTGCGCCGTAGCTCCCCGGCCGCCGCGAGCGCCATCCGCCGCACCGGATCGTGCCCACGCGCCCGCACGGCCCACCGGGCGGAGGGAACGGGGACCAGCAGGACGGGCCCGCGCTCCGGCCGCCCGGCCGACTCCGCACCGTGCAGCACGGGTCCGTGCCTCGGCCGCCCGGCCGACTCGGCGCCGACACGAGCACCGGTACCGGCAGCGGCAGCGGCGCCCCAGGCGCCGCCCGCCCCGAGGCCCGCCCGCACGGCCCCCGCCAGCGCCGCGCCCAGCGCCCCCGTGAGCGTCAGGGCGCCCCGCTCCTTGTGCGCCAGCAGCAGCGCCCGCACCTCCGCCGCGTAGGGAGCCACCGCGTGCACCACCGGCAGCCCGGCCGGCTCCGGCACCGGCCGCACCCGCCGCGCCGCGCTCCCGTGCAGCGTGGCCCGGCAGCGCGCGCAGAGCGCCGTACGAGGTGCGCCGCAGCCCGCGCAGTCGGCCGGCAGCACCAGGTCGGTGAGGTCCTGCCACCACCCCCGCATGACCACCACTGTGCCAACACGATGGCGGGCCGGCCACCCCTGTGGACAACGCCCTGTGGATAACTCGACGCACCAGGCACCAGGCACCGCGTACGGCCACAGGAAGGGAGGTGTCCTGCTCTCAGCCCGGATAGACCGGCGCCGACCCGTCCTTGTCGACCTTCTGCCACTGCGCCCCGGACGGCAGCCGTACGATCCCGTCCTCCGAGTAGGCCACCAGCGGCACCCGCTCGTCCTCGGACGCGGCGATCGCCTTGACGCTGGTGAGCGCGCCCGGTGCCGGGCCGTCGAGGGTGGAGCCGTCGACCTGGACGTACCGCATCTGCTGCACGCCCCCCTGCTCCTGCCCGACGACGAGCAGCCTGCTGTCCCCGGCCCAGGAGATGGCGCTGACCTGCTCCAGGTCCGGCGCCGCCGACCGCAGTCCGTCCACCGTGATGCCCTGCCCGGTGCCGTCGTCGCGCTGGATGCGGCCGATGACCAAGGACTGCTTGCCGTCCTTCTCCACGACCAGCGCGATCCGCGCCCCGTCGGCGGCCACCCGCGCGTCCTTGATCTGGCCGGACAGGTCCGGGACGGCGACCCGCTCCGGTCTGGCGACGCCCTGCTCCAGGACGAACAGCCGCGGCCGGTGCGGGTCACGGTCGGCCACCCACAGGTCGCCCTGGGCGTCCCAGCTCGGGGTGGCGAGCCGGTGGTCGGGGGTCGTACCGGCGCTGGTCACCTGCGGATCGCCGAGCGATCCGCCCGACGCCAGCGACGTGACGTACAGCGTCCTGCCCTCGTCGCCGACGCCGGCCGCGGTGTGCTCGTCCCGCGACACCGCCACCGACTGCAACCCCTTGCCGCCCTCGCCCAGCGGACCCGGCACCGGTACGGACCCCGTCCCGGTGCTCCCGGTCTGCATCCGCACCATCCGGTGCTTGCCGTCGAGGAAGTACAGGTTCACGGGACGCTTGGACGACCCGTGCCAGGCGACGGACTCGGCGCGCTCATCGGTCAGTTCGCACAGCCGGTCGCCGCCGGTCCCCCGCAGCTCGACGGACTCCAGCGTCGGCGCCAGGTT
The DNA here is from genome assembly GCF_055564375.1 of Streptomyces sp. NPDC029138. NCBI lineage: Bacteria > Bacillati > Actinomycetota > Actinomycetes > Kitasatosporales > Streptomycetaceae > Streptomyces > Streptomyces sp. NPDC029138. The sequence continues at coordinate 10,996 of NZ_JBVHWM010000074.1, read as the reverse complement.
CCGCAGGGTGAACAGCATCTGCGTCGCCATCTCGGTGCACTTGCTCGGCGCCACCCGGGACGGCTTCAGGTTCAGCGGCACCGTCAGTTTGTTCTGGTCGTCCGGAGCCAGCCCGGACACGCCCTTCTGCAACGCCGTACCGGTCGGGAAGCTCGACCTGACCACCGGTCCGAGCCAGGTGGTGGGCCCGTTCAGCAGCGAGCGGACCAGCTGGGTCATCGGGTCCACCTTGCTGCGCACGAACACCGGGTCGGCGACCGCCACCGGTTGCCCGCTCGTCCCGACCGACGCGTTGGAGGAGAAGTAGTACTTGTCGACGGACGTGTAGTTCCGCTGGAAGTCCGACTTGCCCATGACGACCCCGTCGGGCAGCCCGTCGATGCGCCACTGCCCGTTCTTCGGGTCCTTCGTGAGGTGCAGCTTCTTGCGGTAGGTGCCGTCGGCGGGCTGGTAGGCCTGCTGCGCGTCGACCGTGGCGACCTGGCTGCCGGCCAGCACACAGGTGACGCTGTTGGTCTCCTCCCGGCCGCCCGGTCGGCAGTCGGTCTCGATGGTCGGCCCGTTCGCGAGGACGGTGGTCGACCGCTCGGGCCGCCATGTGCGGGCCGCGTCGGCCGTCAGATACTTGCGCGCCGTGTCGTACCCCGGGTCGTCGCTGGTCAGCGCCTCCAGGAAGCCCTGCATGATCTCGCCCGGACCGGCGCCGTCGGCCGGCGGCATGGCGAACACCCGGACCCCGGTGTCCTGCCGCGGCGTGGACTCCACGTCCCGCAGGTCCCCGCTGTCGGGCATCGAAGCGCAACCGGCCAGCAGTACGACACCCAAGGCGGCGTACGCCACCGCGCGCCCCGGCCGCCGCCGTGCGCCCCCCTCGCGGTCAGCGGCCACGAAATGCCTCCCCTGGCTCGGTCGAGTCCTCCGGCGCGGCCGCGTCCGGCCGGCCCGCGCCGGCATCCGGTGCCGGACGTGCGGCGGGCCCGTCACCCGGGCGCCGCGCGGCACCGGTGGGCCGGGGCACCACGCGCGCGCCGTTGCCGTTGCCGGGCAGGGCGCTCGGGTCGACGGCCGGGGTGCCGGTGGACAGCTGCGACGCGATCGACGCCCGTGGCGGCAGCGCGGGCGCCTGGGCGCCGTTCTGCTGCACCGGAACGGTAGCCCGCTTCTCCTCGTCCGACCGGGGCAGGCCGGCGTCGTCGAGGCCGCGGTTGCGGCGGGAGTCCTTGGGCTCCAGCGGTATCGGCGAGCCCCGCAGCGGCTCGTCCGCCGTCCTGGGCAGCGTCAGCCGGAACTGGGAGCCGCCGCCCGGCTCTCCCCAGGCCTGGAGCCAGCCGCCGTGCAACCGCGCGTCCTCCAGGGCGATCGACAGCCCGAGGCCGGTGCCGCCGGTGGTACGCGCGCGTGCCGGGTCGGCCCGCCAGAAGCGGCTGAAGACCCGGGTCGCCTCACCGGGCTTCAGCCCGACGCCGTAGTCCCGCACCGCGATGGCCACGGCGCCGCCCGCGGCGGCCAGCTTGACGACGACGTCCTTGCCCTCGCCGTGCTCGACGGCGTTGACGACGAGGTTGCGCAGGACGCGCTCCACCCGCCGGGCGTCCGCCTCGGCGACGATGGGCTGCTGGTCACCGAGGACCCGTATGTGCGTGCCCTTGCGCTCGGCCAGCGGCTCGGCACCGCTCACCACCCGCCGGACGACCTCCCTGAGGTCTATCGGCTCCGCTTCCAGTGCCGCCGCTCCGGCGTCGAACCGGCTGATCTCCAGCAGGTCGGCGAGCAGCGACTCGAACCGGTCCAGCTGGTCGGCGAGCAGTTCGGCCGACCGTGCGGTCACCGGGTCGAAGTCCTCGCGCGCCTCATGGATGACGTCGGCGGCCATCCGGACGGTGGTCAGCGGGGTGCGCAGCTCGTGCGAGACATCGGAGACGAACCGCCGCTGCATCCGCGACAGGTCCTCCAGCTGCTGGATCTTGCCCTGCAAGTTCTGCGCCATCTTGTTGAAGGCCTCGCCCAGGCGCGCGATGTCGTCCTCGCCGGTGACCTTCATCCGCTCCTGCAACCGTCCGGCGGACAGCCGCTCCGCGATCCCGGCCGCCATCCGCACCGGCGTGACGACCTGCCGCACCACCAGCCACGCGATGGCGCCGAGCAGGACGACGACGAACAGCCCGGCGGTGGCGAGCGTGCCCTTGACCAGGCTCAGGGACTTCTCCTCCTGCGTGAGCGGGAAGAGGTAGTACAACTCGTACGGGCGGCCGTTGGGGTCGTTGACCTGCTTGCCGATGACGAGCCCCGGCTGCGAGTCCTTGCCGCCGTAGTAGACGATCCGCGTGTTGCTCTGGACGGCTGTCGTACCGCTGTTGACCCGCTCGCGCAGGGCGGCGGGCACGCTGGAGGTCGGGTTGACGTTCCCGGAGCCGCGCGGGCTGCGTCCGCCGCCGCTGTCGTCGCCCACGGGCAGCGTCACCACATCGAAGGCGCCCGCACCGCCGCTGGACAGCGACTCCACGAGGTCGCTCATCCACTGGATGACGTTCTGCGACTGCCGCCCGTCCGCGGTCGCCGCGCCGTCATCGGCACCGGCGGCCCCGGCCCCGGCTCCCGCACCGGTCCCGCCGGCCGCCTCGTCGGCCTTCTGCTTGGCCACCGCGAACCCGCCCGTGGCCTGGCTCTGCGACGCCTTCACCTTCGCGTCGAGCAGGCCGTTGCGCACCTGCCCGATCACGACGAAGCCCAGCAGCAGGACGACACCCAGCGACATCAGCAGGGTGGTGGCGACGACCCTGAGCTGGATGTTGCGCCGCCACAGCCGCATCACCGGCAGCAGCGGACGGCGCACCCAGCGCAGGAACAGGCGAAGGACCGGACTGCCCTGCACTCCGCCCTCGAGCAGCCCGCCGTCGAGCAGGGCCCGCAAGCGCGCACCGACCGCTGTCCGGCCGACAGGCCGCCCCGGACGGGTCCCGGACCCGCCGGGAGCCGAAGCGGCGCTGTCCCCGGACATGTCAGCTCGGTCCGGCCTTGTAACCGACACCACGGACGGTCACCACGATCTCCGGCCGCTCCGGGTCCTTCTCGACCTTGGAGCGCAGCCGCTGGACGTGCACGTTGACGAGCCGCGTGTCCGCCGCGTGCCGGTAGCCCCACACCTGCTCCAGCAGCACCTCACGGGTGAACACCTGCCAGGGCTTGCGCGCGAGCGCGACCAGCAGGTCGAACTCCAGCGGGGTGAGCGCTATCGCCTGCCCGTCCCGCTTCACCGAATGCCCGGCGACATCGATGACCAGGTCACCGATGGTGAGCTGCTCCGGCGCCGGCTCCTCCGACCTGCGCAGCCGCGCCCGGATCCGGGCCACCAGCTCCTTCGGCTTGAACGGCTTGACGATGTAGTCGTCGGCACCCGACTCCAGGCCCACGACGACGTCGACGGTGTCGCTCTTGGCCGTGAGCATCACGATCGGCACACCGGACTCCGCCCGGATCAGCCGGCACACCTCGATGCCGTCCCGTCCGGGCAGCATCAGGTCGAGCAGCACCAGATCGGGCTTCGTCTCACGGAAAGCGGCCAGCGCCTTGTCGCCGTCGGCTACGAAAGACGGCTCAAAACCTTCACCACGCAGCACGATGCCGAGCATCTCGGCCAGTGCGGTGTCGTCGTCGACGACAAGGACTCGTCCCTTCATAAACGACATCATCCCATTCTCATAACAGCGACAGGCGCCCTGGTGAGGGAGGTCACTGGCCGGTGACGATAGTCGTACGGGGCGGTCACTGTCTGCCCCCGTCCGTCGACGTCGGTGTCGATCACTGCTGTCAGCTCGACGCCGGCGGAGCCCCAGCCGGAGGCCGGGCACACAGTTCCGCGAGCGCCTCGGCCGTCACGGGCGAGACCGCTCCCTCCTCGGTGACGATCGCCGTCACCAGTTCGGGCGGGGTCACGTCGAACGCCGGGTTGTACGCCTGGGTCCCCAGCGGCGCCACCGGAATCCCGCCGCCCACTCCTGCCACCTGGGCCTGGGGCGCCGCCACCTCGGTCACCTCGAAGCCGGGACGCTGCTCGACCTCGATGGACGCCCCGTCGGGAGTGTCCGGGTCGACCGTCGTCAGCGGCGCCACCACGATGAACGGCACATGGTGGTACCGGGCCAGCACAGCGAGCGGATAGCTCCCCACCTTGTTCGCCACCGACCCGTCGGCCGCGATCCGGTCCGCTCCGATCAGCACCGCGTCCACCTCGCCAGCCGCGAACAGGGAACCCGCCGCGTTGTCCGTGAGCAGGGTGTACGCCATGCCGCTGCGGGCCGCTTCGTACGCCGTCAGGCGAGCGCCTTGCAGCAGCGGACGCGTCTCGTCCACCCACAGCCGCCGCAGCCGGCCCGCCCGGTGCGTGGCGAGGGCCACCGCGAAGGCCGTGCCCTCCCCGCCCGACACCAGCGACCCGGTGTTGCAGTGGGTCAGGATCCGGTGCCCGCCGCCGGGCAGCAGCTCGTCCAGCAGCGCCAGACCATGGGCCGCCATCCGGGCGCTGGCCTCGGCATCCTCCTGGTGCAGCGCTCGCGCCGCCGCCAGCGCCGCCACGGCGGCGGCGGTGGGGTCACCGGTCCTGGCCAGCGCCGCCTGGTGCGCCGCCTGCGCCCGGCGCACCCCGACGGACAGGTTCACCGCGGTGGGCCTGGCCTCTTCGAGCGCGCGCGCCGCCTCGGCCACGTCGAAGCCCCGCGCGGCGGCGAGCGCGACGCCGTACGCCCCCGCGATCCCGAGCAGGGGCGCCCCCCGCACGGCGAGCGACCGGATCGCCTCCACCAGCGCCGCCGCGTCCGTGCACACCAACTCGGCCTCTTCGGCCGGAAGCCTCGTCTGATCAAGAAGGACCAGTACGGGACCTTCTGGTGGTTCCTCCCATCGGATCGCCGGTATCTCGGTCGGCCGCTTGTCCCCGCCGGTTCGCGCCTGCTGATCAACCATGCCGTCAGTCTGCCCTGGATCCGGCGGACAATTGAAGGCATCCAGCGCCCACCGTGGCCGGTCCCCCGATGACCGGCACATGGCACGATGGCTGCCAACCTGCCGCCGCGACCGCGGACGGGCACCGAGAAGGAGCTTCGATGACAGACACTCCGGGCTGGGCCTCGCCCGGATCCGCCCCGTCGTCCGAGGGGCGGGAACCCGGTGCGTCCGGCCCCGCCGAGCCCGCGGACCGCCCCGGCCCGACGGAACCCGCGCCGCAGCCGGGCCCGGACGCGCAGGACGCGGGCTCGAAGTGGTCCAAGGAGCAGCCGCCACCCGGCCAGTGGTCCGCGCCCACCGGTGCCCCGAGCCCGAACCAGGCCCCGCCGCCCCCACCGCCCGGCCCGGGCTGGGGCGGCCGGCAGCCTGGCGGCCCCGGCCCCGGCGGTTACGGTGGCCCAGGCCCCGGCCCCGGTGGTTATGGCGGTTACGGCGGCCTCCCTCCCGGCTACGGCGGTTACGGCACCCCGGGCGGCTACCCCTCCTGGGGCGGCGGCTGGGGCGGTCCCCCGCCGGCGGCCAAGCCCGGCGTCATCCCGCTGCGCCCGCTCGGCGTCGGCGAGATCCTCGACGGCGCCGTCTCCACCATGCGCACCTACTGGCGCACGGTCCTCGGCATCGCGCTGGCCGTCGCCATCGTCACGGACACCTGCCTGGTCCTCGTCCAGGGCTTCTTCGTCAACGACGCCCTCGCCCGCACATCGCTCGACAGCCGGACCGCGACCCTCGACGACGTCTACCGCTCGCTGCGCGACTCCATGATCGCCACCGGCGTCGTCACGGTGATCTCCGCAGCCGCCGTCATCGTCGCCACCGCCCTGCTCACGACCATCACCAGCCGCGCCGTGCTCGGCAGACCGGTCAGCACCGGCGAGGCCTGGCGCGAGGCCCGCCCGCAGATCCCGAAGCTGGCCGGTCTGCTCCTCCTGCTCGGCCTGATCACCGTCGGAGTGATCGTCGTCGGCGCACTGCCCGGCTTCCTGGTGCTGCTGAGCGGCGGCAGCGACGCCGGCGGGTCCGCGCTGTTCGCCCTGGGCATCCTCGGAGCCGTCGTCGTCGCGGTGTGGCTGGCCATCCGCTACTACCTGGCCGCGCCCGCCCTGATGCTGGAACGCCAGAGCGTCACCAAGGCCATGAGCCGCTCCGCCAAGCTGGTGCGCGGCTCCTGGTGGCGCGTCTTCGGCATCCAGCTGCTCGCCTGGCTCATCGCCAACATCGTCTCGGCCATCGTCACCATCCCGTTCGCCCTCATCGGCGCCGCCGTCAGCGGCGACGGCATGGGCGACTTCCTCGGCACCAGCGGCGGACACGTCGGCTGGGCGTTCCTGATCATCCGGGGGATCGGCTCCCTGATCGGGACCACGCTCACCCTTCCGATCAGCGCCGGCGTCACCGTGCTCCTCTACATCGACCAGCGCATCCGCCGCGAGGCCCTCGACCTCGAACTGGCCCGCGCCGCCGGCGTCCAGGGCTATGGCACCGGCGCCTCCGGCCCCGTCCCCGGGAGCTGATGCGGTGAGCCTCGCGGGGGGAGTTCTCACGGCGGCGACCCCGTCGGGCGCCGGCACGGCGGTCGCAGGCCGGCTGCTGCGCGCGACGGACCGGGTCGTCCTGGCGGCCGGTGGCTCGGGAGACGAACCACCGGTGACCATCGGACGCGATCCCGCGCGCAAGGCGGCCCGGCGCGAGCTGTCCAAGGGGATGTACCACGAGAACGACCCCAGCCTGCTCCAGCGCGCCCTCAACGCGTTCTGGGACTGGCTCGACCGGGCCCTCGGCACGGCCGCCTCGGCCACCCCAGGCGGCACGCTCGGCCTGGTCGTCGTCATCCTGTTCGTCGTCGCCGTCCTGGCCGCCCTGTGGTGGCGCCTGGGCACCCCCCGCCGCCGGCCCACCTCCGCCGCCGGCCTGTTCGACGAGCGCCCCCGCAGCGCCGCCGAACACCGCGCCGCCAGCGAGGCCCACGCGGCCCAGGGCCACTGGAACCAGGCCCTCCAGGAACGCATGCGGGCCCTCGTCCGCTCCCTGGAGGAACGGGCCCTGCTCGACGTACGCCCCGGCCGCACCGCCGACGAAGCAGCCGCCGAGGCCGGCCGCGTCCTCCCCGCGCACACGGACCGGCTGCGCGCCGCCGCCCGCGAGTTCGACGACGTCACATACGGCGGACGCACGGCCGGCGAGCCGTCGTACCACCGCCTCGCCGAACTCGACCGCGACCTGGAACGCACCAGACCGGTCCTCGCCAACAGCCCCGCCAGCGCCACCAGCACGGCCCAGAACACCCGCAAGGGGGCCGCCGAGTGACCACCGAGGCCACCCCGACGGCCACCTCCACCGCGCCCACCGGCCGCCAGGTATGGACCCGGACACGAGGCATCGCACTCGCCGTCGTCCTGCTCCTGGCCGCGGCCGTCGCCATGGCCGCCGTACGCTCCACCACCCGGCACGGCGACCTGGACCCGCGCTCCCCCGACCCCTACGGCAGCCACGCCGTCGCCCAACTCCTCGCCGAGCGGGGCGTCTCCACCCGCGTGGTCACCACCCTCGGCGCGGCCCGCGCCGCCACCGGCCCGGACACCACCCTGCTGGTCGCCGTACCCGACCTGCTGACCCACCGCCAACAGACCCAGCTGCACGCGGCAACCGCATCCTCCGGCGGGCGCACCGTCCTCGTCGCGGCCGGCAGCTGGTCCGTCGAACGGCTCGCCCCCGGGGTCGCCGCGGACCCCGCCACCAGCGACAGCTCCACCCTCGACCCGGACTGCACCCTGCCCGAAGCCCGGCGCGCGGGCCCCGCCGACACCGGCGGCGTCCGCTACACCACCACCCACCTCGACGCCGACTCCTGCTACACCAGCGACCGTCTCGCCACCCTGCTACGCATCCCCGCGGCCTCCGGAGGCGGCGACACCGTCGTGCTCGGCGCGCCCGACATCCTCTACAACGACCGCCTCGACGAGCAGGGCAACGCCTCGCTCGCCCTTCAACTCCTCGGCTCCCGCCCCCATCTGGTCTGGTACCTCCCCTCGCTGTCCGACGCCTCCGCCACCGACAACGGCGAACGGAAGAGCTTCCTCGACCTGCTTCCCCCGGGCTGGCTCTGGGCCACCCTCCAGCTCTTCATCGCGGCAGTCCTCGCCGCCTTCTGGCGGGCACGCCGCTTCGGCCCGCTCGTGCTCGAGAAACTCCCCGTCGCGATCCGCGCCTCCGAGACCGCCGAAGGCCGCGCCCGCCTCTACCGCAACGCCAACGCCCGCGACCGGGCCGCCGCCGCTCTTCGCTCCGCCACCCGCACCCGCCTCGCCCCCCTGGTCGGCATCCCCGTCACCCAGGCGCACACGCCCGAGGCCCTGCTCCCCGCCCTGTCCACCCACCTCGCCGGCGACGGACAGGCCCTGCACTCCCTCCTCTTCGGACCGCCGCCCGGCGACGACGCGGCCCTCATCGCCCTCACCGACCAACTCGACGCCCTCGAAAGAGAGGTACGCCGTTCATGATGGACCCGACCACTGACAACGCCGGGCAGAGCGGGGACGCGGGCACCGCCCGGGCCTCGCTGGAAGCCCTGCGCGCCGAGATCGCCAAAGCCGTGGTCGGCCAGGACCCCGCCGTGACCGGCCTCGTCGTCGCCCTCCTCTGCCGCGGACACGTACTACTAGAAGGAGTCCCCGGGGTCGCCAAAACGCTGCTCGTCCGCGCCCTCGCATCCGCACTCGAACTCGACACCAAGCGCGTCCAGTTCACTCCCGACCTGATGCCGAGCGACGTCACCGGCTCCCTCGTCTACGACGCCCGCACCGCCGAGTTCTCCTTCCAGCCCGGCCCGGTCTTCACCAACCTGCTCCTCGCGGACGAGATCAACCGCACCCCGCCCAAGACCCAGTCGTCGCTGCTGGAGGCCATGGAGGAACGCCAGGTCACGGTCGACGGCATCCCCCGTCCGCTCCCCGAGCCGTTCCTCGTCGCCGCGACGCAGAACCCGGTCGAGTACGAGGGCACCTACCCCCTCCCCGAAGCCCAACTGGACCGCTTCCTCCTCAAACTGACGATCCCTCTGCCCTCCCGGCAGGACGAGATCGACGTCCTCACCCGGCACGCCTCGGGCTTCAACCCGCGCGACCTGCGCGCCGCCGGCGTACGCCCGGTCGCCGGCCCCGCCGACCTCGAGGCGGCCCGCGCCGCGGTCGCCCGGACGACCGTGTCCCCCGAGATCACCGCCTACGTCGTGGACATCTGCCGCGCCACCCGCGAGTCGCCCTCCCTCACCCTGGGCGTCTCCCCGCGCGGCGCGACGGCCCTGCTTGCCACCTCGCGCGCCTGGGCCTGGCTGACCGGCCGCGACTACGTCATCCCCGACGACGTGAAGGCCCTCGCCCTGCCCACGCTGCGCCACCGCGTCCAGCTGCGCCCCGAGGCCGAAATGGAAGGCGTGACCGCCGACTCCGTCATCAACGCCATCCTCGCCCACGTCCCGGTCCCCCGCTGATGGCACTCACCGGACGCGCCGCCCTCCTCGCGGCCCTCGGATCGATCCCCGTCGGCATCCTGGAACCAGGCTGGACGGGCATCCTCGCGGTCAACGGCCCACTGGCCCTGGCCTGCGCCTGTGACTACGCACTTGCCGCGCCGGTACGCCGTCTCCAGCTGATCCGCTCCGGCGACACCTCCACCCGTCTCGGCGACACCGCCGACGTCACCCTCACGATCACGAACCCGTCCCGCCGCCCGCTGCGAGCCCGGCTGCGGGACGCGTGGCCACCGAGCAGCTGGCAGCCAGGCACCGAGACCGACGCCTCCCGGCACCGGCTGATCGTGCCACCGGGCGAGCGCCGACGCGTGACGACCCGGCTGCGCCCCACCCGCCGCGGCGACCGCCACGCCGACCGCGTCACGATCCGCTCCTACGGCCCCCTCGGACTCTTCTCCCGCCAGGGCGCCCACAAGGTCCCCTGGACAGTACGAGTCCTGCCCCCGTTCACCAGCCGGAAGCACCTCCCGTCGAAACTCGCCCGATTGCGTGAACTCGACGGACGCACCAGCCTGCTGACCCGCGGGGAGGGAACGGAGTTCGACAGCCTGCGCGAGTACGTCCCCGGAGACGACACCCGCTCGATCGACTGGCGCGCCACGGCCCGGCAGTCCGCCGTCGCCGTCCGCACCTGGCGCCCCGAGCGCGACCGGCACATCCTGCTCGTCCTGGACACCGGCCGCACCTCCGCCGGCCGGGTGGGCGACGCACCACGCCTGGACGCCTCCATGGACGCGGCTCTGCTGCTCGCGGCTCTCGCCTCGCGCGCGGGCGACCGCGTGGCGCTGCTGGCCTACGACCGCCGGGTACGTGCCCTGGTCCAGGGCCGCTCGGCGGGCGATGTGCTGCCGTCCCTGGTCCAGGCGATGGCGACGCTCGAACCGGAACTCGTCGAGACCGACGCTCGTGGTCTCACCGCCACCGCGCTACGAACCGCACCCCGGCGCTCCCTGATCGTGCTCCTCACGACGCTGGACGCGGCACCGGTGGAGCAGGGCCTGCTGCCCGTGCTTCCGCAGCTCACTCAACGCCACACTGTTCTGGTCGCCTCGGTGGCAGATCCGCAAATTGCCCGCATGGCGCAGGCCCGCGGTGACACGGAGGCGGTGTACGAAGCGGCGGCAGCGGCTCAGGCGCAGAGCGAGCGCCGGCGCACCGCGGAACAACTCCGTCGCCACGGGGTGACGGTGGTGGACGCGACACCGGAGGATTTGGCGCCGGTACTTGCGGACGCGTATCTGGCTCTGAAAGCGGCGGGTCGGCTCTGAAAGGCTTCGGCCCGTCGTTGTTCTGCCCGTCCTGTCGTGTCGGTGACGTCGAATGGTCCTGAACGCAGAAAACCCCCGCACCGAAGTGCGGGGGTTTCCTCAAAAATTGTTCGGCGGTGTCCTACTCTCCCACAGGGTCCCCCCTGCAGTACCATCGGCGCTGTGAGGCTTAGCTTCCGGGTTCGGAATGTAACCGGGC
>NZ_JBVHWM010000073.1:0-52542 GCF_055564375.1 Streptomyces sp. NPDC029138 | reverse complement strand
CGCGAAGACGTCCAGGCCGACCTCCTCGGCCTTCAGCGCGATGGCGACCATGGCCTTGATCCGCTCGCGCTCGGTCGGGGTCCGCCCCGTGGTGGGGTCCGGCGTGACATCGCCGACCGAGAAGATCCCGAACTGGGTGGGTACTGCGGAGTGTTCCACTGACGTCACGGGGGACTTCCTCGGACTCGAAGGGCCTGGTGACTCGACGCTATGACGCCGATTCGTCCCGAATGACTTCTCCGTGCACAGGTGCGTGCCCTACAGCGCACGGTGTGCGGCTCGGACTGCTCGACGGCGTTGTCAGTGGTGCGGCATACGATCGGCGCCGACTACTCCCACTGCTCGGCGCGCTCGTGGTCGTGGTCGTGGTGCACCTTGCCGTCCTCGTCCAGGAACGGGTGAGTCCGGCTGGGAGGGTGGATGCCGGAGTCGGACGGGCGTGCTCCCTCGGGCCCGTCAGGCCCCCACCGCAGCAGTCGGCGGGCCCGGCAGATACGGCGGACAGAGCCCTGGACCTCGATCTGATCGGCGCGTTCGGCCCGGAGCCGGTCGGCGGCACGGACGTACTCGGCGAGTTCGCCGGCCGCCGGATCGGTGCCCTCGGCCACCACCGTACGGGCGTCGACCTTCAGGGCATCGGCATCCCAGGGAATCAGGCCCCGCCGGCGCGGCTCGAACCAGGTCACGGTGGAGTCCAGCGCCCTGCGGGCCTCGTGCGCGTCGGCGTGCAGGCCACTGCTCGCCGTCCACCCGGCGCCGTCCCGCTCCACGACCCTGTACGTCGTGGGCATCAGCATCACATCGGGATGTGTCTCCCGTGCCCGTCGGGAGTCACCGAGCACGTCCTCGGGGAACCGGGACCCGGTGTAAGCCAGGCCGCGCAGCAGCAGCCGCTCCGCCGCCTGGGCGGGCGTGACCGGCGCGTCCGGGTCCAGTACCAGCCCGTCGTCGATCCGCACCTGCGGAACGCCAAGGTCCCAGTTCGGGACGGCCGGCTCGGGATCGGTCGGACGGGGCCGCTCGATGCCGTCCCGCCCCGTACCGGCGTACTCCTCCGCCCGCACGATCCGGTAGCGGGTCCCGAACACGGTGAGTTCATCGACGTGTTCGTTCTCCAGCCGGGCCACCGCCGCCAGCAGGGCACGGCGCTCGTTGGCGCTCCCGGCCTCGTCCTTCGCCCGGAACCACAGCAGGGAGTCGAGGCTGTCCCGGGCCTCCTGCGGACAGCCGGCCGCCACCGCCACGACGACCCGCCACCGTGGTGCCTCCCCGGAGTCCTGCGCGACCACCCCGAACAGGGGGCCCCGCACCAGCATCGTCGCGATGTCCAGCGTGGCGTCGAGCGCGTCGGCCTCCCTGACCGCCTCCACCGGATCCGTCGGAGGCCGCACCACGATCGGTCGCATCCGCCCCGGACCCGTATCCCCACGACCCATGTGCCCCATGCGCTCATCCTGCCGACAACGACAGGCGCTCAGTACGGGGTTCCTGGCCCCCGACCAGCCTGGACGGCGGCCGGCCCGAAGGGGCGACTCGGAACGAGCCACCGCTGTCCAGCGGTGTCCAGACGCTCGAACCACCCGATCCGGTGAACCACTGATCCGTGGACACCGCCGCCCGCGCATACGGCTTGTCCGGTCGGTCCGTTGCCGAGGCGGGCGGGAGCGATCAGGGGGCGGGTGAGACCGAGGGGGCTTCCGTCACCGCGACCACCACCGTGGCCGGAGGGTGCGCCCACGCAGACAGCGGCGCACACGGACCCGGGCTCGGGCCATGGCCGGCAGCACCTGCCCGGCCGCCGGGGGCAGCTCCACCTCGTCGGTCACGGACACCTCGACGCCCCCGCTGTAGAGCGCCGACAGGTTGTAGAGGAAGGTGCCCAGCGTCGCCAGTCCCGTCCCCAGGACGACCTCCACGGTGACGACGCCGATCGCGATGGCCACGACGGTGCTCAGCTCCGGCAGGATGTCCGGGGCCATCGCCTCCATCATGATCCAGAGGACGACCGTGGTGACGATCGCGAGGACGCCGACCCCCGCCAGGAGCAGGAAGCTCGTCACCATCACCGACCAGGGGTCCCCCTCGGATATGCGCATCCGGATCGTCCGGGCTCCGGGCGCGGCGGCCCGTCCGGACCCGGCCGGCCGGCTCTCGGCACCACCTCCCGTGGCCGTCCCGGACGGAGGGACGGGCCCTGGGGCAGACCCGGCCGCAGCGGGGGACACCGACGTGGACCCGACGCGATCGGCAACGCCGGACCGCTCCACCGGAACGGACCCCTCCGCGGGGCGGGGAGGTGCGGCGGACGCGTTCTCCGAGGAGCCGCGGGCTTCGCCGTCCTCTTTCACCGCCGCCTGCTCTCCGGCGGTGGTGCGGGGCCTGCGCTTGGCTCGACTCATGCCTGTCTCCCTGACTGGCCCGGCAGCCTCGCGGTGCCCTCCCACATCGAACGGGCCTCCGTCGACCACCCGGCGGCCTCTGGGGCCTGCTGGTCCGTGCATCCGACCGTATGGGCGCCGGGATGACCCCGCACCCGGACGAGGTCCCGCAGACGGGAGCCGCGAGCCGCCCGCGACGGCACGGGAACCGCCTCACCCCGGGCCGGACCGCACCCGCCGAGCGACACCGGATCGCACCGGGGCGACGCCGCCGAATGGGTGTACGAACGTGTCGGCCGTACGACGGACACGTGCCCCGAGGGACTGAAGATCTCGCGGCTGGCACTCCACGCCGATGCTCACCACGCTCCCCAGGTCACCGCCTGCTACGTCCCGAAGCGGGGCACGCAGGTGTGTCACGCCCCTCGGTCGGCTTCCCGAGCTGCGCGCTCCAGCCGGCTTCGATAGTCCTCCCACCACGCCGAGTCGCCGGGCGCCATGCTGTCGTTGCCCTTGTTCATCCCGACGGCACCGTCCATGAGCTCCCGGACGGTATCGGCGTGCCCGGCGTGCCGGTGCGCGTCAGCGATCCCCCGCACTACGGCATGCTGCAACGTCACCTCGTCCCTGCCGTCGGGCCACCACGGCACCCTGCCGATCGTCTCCGGCGCCAGCGCGTCGATCGTCGCGTCAGCGTGCCGCCACGCCCGGCGGTACAACTCCACGACGTACTCCCGTGACTCGTCGGCGGTGGCCCACACGTCCGCGTTGGGCTCAGCACCTTCCGCCAGCCAGGGCAGCGGCTCGTCGGACGGCCGTCCGAAGGTGTCGCCGAGGTAGCCCAACTCCACGCCGGCCGCGTGTTTCACCAGGCCGAGGAGGTTGGTGCCGGTCGGCGTCAGCGGGCGGCGGATGTCGTACTCCGAGAGCCCTTCGAGCTTCCACAGCAGGGCATCACGGGCGGACTGAAGATAAAAGCGAAGGTCGGCCTTGAGATCCGATGCGGTCATGGGGCCGGTCTGCCGCTCGCGTGATCTCTGGCACCGCCTTTTCCACCGCTCGCCCCAGCCGGGGTCCAGGCGGCTAGGCGTCCGCGTGGGTGCCGCGGGTGGCGCCCGCCGACGCGGCCACCACGCACAGCACCGCGATCCACTGCGACCAGTGCAGCGACTCGTGGAGCACGACGAGGCCGATGAGGGCCGCCATCGCTGGTTCGAGGCTCATCAGGATGCCGAACACGCGCGGCGGGACCCTGCGCAGTGCTTCCAGATCCAGCGAGTACGGGATCACCGACGACAACAGTGCCACGCCGAGCCCCGCCACCAGGACCCACGGCTGCATCAGCGCCGTACCGCTGTCGGCCACGCCGAACGGCACGGCCAGCAGCGCCGCGACGGCCATGCCGAGAGCCAGACCGTTGCCCTCCGTGGTGTGGCGGCCCAGTGCCGCGCCGACCAGGATGTACAGGCCCCAGCAGGTTCCCGCGGCGAGCGCGAACAGAAAACCGACGAGGTCGAGGTCGCCGCGTCCCTCCATCAGCAGGACCACACCGCCTGCCGCGAGTACGGCCCAGAACGCGTCCAGCCATCGCCTCGACCCGGCCAGGGCCACCACCAGCGGTCCGAGGAACTCGGTGGTCACCGCGATCCCCAGCGGGATGCGGGCCAGCGCCAGGTAGAAGCACAGGTTCATGAGGCCGAGCGTCACGCCGTAGCCGAGTACGACCGCCCACGCGCGACGAGGCATACGCAGCGACGGCCGCCACAACACCACCAGCACCGCCGCCGCGAAGAACAGCCGCAACGCGACGGTCCCGAAGCTGCCCACCGCGCCGAACAGTTGCTTGGCCAACGCCGAGCCCACCTGGACGCTGACAATGCCCAGCAGCACCAGGGCCGTGGGCGGGATCGCTCCGAAGCCACGTCCGGCCGGCGCGGTCAGGGCGGACCGGGGGGACGGGCCGCGTTCAGTCGCGTCGACGTTCATGGTGGCCACGCGTGGATTATTGACGGCCGGGCGCCGCGCGTCATGCGATTTTCCCGGCAGATTCCCGGGCGTCCCGCCGGGATTCCACTCCTGCTCCCGTCGACGCGGACGAGGAACGCCAGGTGCCGCTGCTCACCTTAGCCCGCATGAAGAGCTGGAAGATCCTCCGCGACTGCCGCCCGAAGGGCGACGGGACAGCCCTTAGACGGATGCCTTCGTGTAGGTGAGGACGAGCTTCCCGTTGTCGAACACGCGGCTGCCGGTGAGTTCGAAGGCGCGCGGCGAGAACTCGGCGCGGAAGAGGGGAATTCCGGATCCGGCCACGACCGGGTACTGCTTGACGATCAACTCGTCGATCTCGGGGAGAAGTTGCCCGGCCAGGTCGCCGCCGCCGCAGAGCCAGATGCCCAGCCCCTCCTCCTTCTTGAGCCGGCGTACCACCGCGACCGGGTCCTCGGTGACGACCTCGACGGACGGATCGGGGCCAGCGCCCAGCGAGCGGGAGAAGACGATCTGCCGCAGGTGGGCGTAAGGGCTGGTGAGACCTGTGGCCAGGCCCGGGTCGTAGGTGCCGCGGCCCATGAGGACGGTGTCGAAGCGTACGTTCGGAGCGTCCGCGACACCGAGGGCCGCGCGCGCCGGAGTGGGCAAGGTCTCCGGGAAGTCGGCCGCGAGATAATCCCCCATGACGTACGGGGAGAAGAAGTCGTAGCCGCCGTCGGGGGCCGCGATGAAACCGTCGATGGTGCCGGCGACGAAGTAGGTGAGCTTGCGCATTCGCGTCCTTGTCTGTCGGGTGACGTAACTTCGGGTGACGTTTTCGGGTGGCCGCGCATCTCCCAATTCCCCGCGTTCCAGCCCGGTTTCCGGCCACGGCTGACGATTCTGCGGCACCCCCCGGGCCTTGCCGCAAGCCCCCCGGTGCGTTATACGTTGATCATGGCGGCGAAGTCGCTCATCGCGTCCCGACGTCGTACGTGATGCCGTTGGCGATGGCCCGGAGTTTCTCCGGGTTGGCCCCGTTGTGGACGGCGGTGATACGGCCGTCGGCGGCGAAGTCGAAGGTGACGGGGGCGATCACGCGTCCCGGCCCGCTGAACACCAGGCCCGGTCCGCCGTTGATCTCGACGAGTTCGGCCTTCATGTCGGCGGGCTCGACGCCCTGGTAGGTGACGGTACCGATGGCCGCGAACCAGGCGGCCACCGTGCCCGAGCCCACGACCGGGCGCAGGGCCTGGCGGACCTTGCCGCCGCCGTCGTTCCACAGGGTGACGTCCGGGGACAGCAGTTCCATCAGGTCAGGAATTAGCATGCTCGCCCCGGTCACCCGTACCGTTCACCGTCACCTGGAGGTGGACGGCGTCCGCGTCTTCTACCGGGAATCCCTCCCCGACCGCACCGACGCCCCTGTGCTCCTGCTCCTGCACGGCTTCCCGTCCGGCTCCCACCAGTTCCGCGACCTCATCGGCGTCCTCGGCTCGCACTACCGGTTGATCGCCCCCGACTACCCCGGCTTCGGCCACACCCGGGCCCCGGACGACTTCACCTACTCCTTCGACCGCCTCGCCGACATCACCGAGGGCTTCGTCCAGGGCCTCGGCCTGGACCGGTTCGTGATGTACGTCTTCGACTTCGGCGCACCCGTCGGCCTGCGCATCGCCGAACGCCACCCCGAATGGATCGCCGGCCTGATCGTGCAGAACGGCAACGCCTACGACGAAGGCCTCTCCGACGCCGCCCGCGGCCTCATCGGCCTGACCCCCGAGACCCCCGGAGCGAGCGACGCCATCCAGGGCATGCTCACCATCGACGGCACCCGCAGCCAGTACGAGACCGGCGTCGCCGGCCCCGACCTGATATCCCCCGACGGCTACACCCTCGACCAGCACTTCCTCGACCAGCCCGGCCGCAAGCAGGCGCAGGAACAGCTGATCTTCGACTACCGCTCCAACCTGGAGCGCTACGACGCCTGGCAGGCATGGCTGCGCCGGCACACCCCGCCCACCCTCATCACCTGGGGAAGCAACGACCCCTTCTTCCCCGCACCCGGTGCCCGGGCCTACCTCCGCGACCTGCCCGACGCCGAGCTGCACCTCTTCGACACCGGCCACTTCGCCCTGGAGACCCACCTGCCGGAGATCGCCCCCCTGATCGCCGACTTCCTCGACCGCGCCTGGAAGTGACCGGTCCCGGGACCGTCTGGGTCAGAACGTCCACCGTGTGTGCGAGTACACCCCGTCGTCCCGGCCGAAGCCGTACGCCGTCGCCGGGGTCAGCGCGAACACCACCGCGTCCCCTCTCCGGAACGCGTCGCCGATGCCGTGGAAGGGGCCCTCGGGCGAGGTGATGTGCGGCCCGTACTTCGCCTCGTACGCCGTGATCACGTTCTCCAGGGCCGCCGGGTCGGTGACGGGCTCCGCCGTGCCCTCGATCACCAGGTCGAGCCCCTGGGTGAGGGAGTTGCCCCCGGTGGTCAGCGCGCAGTGCGCGTCGTGGGCCAGGTTCCTCGCCTTCTGCTCCCCAGGGCCGGTGGCGAAGTACAGCACCCCCTCGTGCCAGGTGGCGATGACGGGGGTGACGTGCAGCCGGCCGTCGGGCCGCACCGTGGAGACCCAGAAGATCTCGGCGGTCCCCAGCTGCCGCTGGGCCTCGGCCCACTCGGTGGCGGTGACGTCCGAGGCGCCCGGGCGGGGGTTGGTCGCGGAGCTGTAGCGGGCGTCGAGCTCGGTCGTGGGGTGGGTCGCGGGGCCTTGTGCGGCCATGGCGGATCTCCCTTCTCTCCCCGAGAGACCTGACAGATCTCCCGGAGACACCTGACAGAGACCTGATGGAGGCCTGAAAGCCTCCGTCAAAATCATCGTCCCCTGCCGCCGGCCTCACATCCCGTGCCGGGCGTGCCACGAGACTCCGGCCTGGTCACGGATCTCGCCGTGCCCCCGGCAGGCCGTCGATCATCAGGCCGATGGTGAAGTCGAAGCGGTCGTGGACGGTCCCGGCGGTCAGCTCGGCGGCGTAGCGCTTGGTCTGGGGAAAGGTGTCGGGCAGTGCGGCGAATCGGCGCAGCAGTTCGTCGCGGCCGACCACCCAGGTGTCGTCACTGCGGTCGAGCCGCCTGTTCACCAGGGAGATCTCCAGGCTGTAGGCGTTGACGTAGAGCTGGAGCGAGTCGATCGCCCAGGCGGCGACCTGCGGGTCGATGCCCCCGGCGAGCAGGATGGCGAGCATTCCCTCGCTGACGCGCAGCGTGTCCAGATTGGACGGGGCGGCGGCGAAGGCCGCCTGGGAGATGCCCGGGTAGCGCAGATACTGGTCGCGCAGCTGGGTGCAGACACCGGTGATCTGCTGCCGCCAGAGAGCGGGGTCCGGCTCGGGCAGCTCGATCCGGGCGCACAGACGGCCGATGAGCAGCTCGTCCAGGTCCTCCTTGTTGACCACGTGGGCGTAGAGCGACGACGGTCCCGTCTCCAGCGCGGTGGCCACGCGCCGCATGGTCAGGGCCTCGTACCCCTCTCTTTCCACGATGCCGAACGCGGTGCTGATGATGGCCTCGACCGTGATCGGCTTCTTGCGCCCGCCGGCCGGCCCACGCCGGGCCGCGGGTGCGCTCGGGTCGGTGCCGAGTTGGTGCCGTGCTGCGCGCCGTTGCTGCGGAGTCGGTGACATACGGGGAGTCTAGCGAACGCGCGAACAGTGTTCTGCGCGCTTACGAGCGGTGTTCTACGTCACTCAGAACGCTGTTCGCATTGTGCAGAACACCGATCGTCTGTAGAACACTGTTCGTGTCCATTCATCAGCACGCATCCCAAGCTCCTGCCCCCACCCGCCCGCTGCCGCCGCGCACCGCGTGGCTCGTCCTGGCCGTCGTGGTCCTGGCCGACCTCATGGATCTGATCGACTCCAGCGTCGCCAACCTCGCCGGTCCCTCCATCCGCGCGGACCTCGGCGGCGGCCAGGTGACGGTGCAGTGGGTGCTGAGCGCCTACACCGCCGCCTTCGCACTCGGCCTGGTCACCTCGGGACGGCTCGGGGACCTGCTCGGGCGCCGACGGCTGTTCCTGCTCGGCATGACCGGCTTCACCCTGGCCTCGCTGGCCTGCGGCCTCGCCCCCGACCCGGTCTTCCTGATCGTCGCCCGCACCCTGCAAGGCCTGTGCGGGTCGGTCATGATCCCGCAGGGTCTGGCCCTGGTGAAGGTCGTGTTCCCGCCCGAGCACCTGCGCAGGGCACTGACCCCGGTCGGCCCGCTGATGGGCCTTACCATGGTGGGCGGGCCCATCCTGGCCGGCTGGCTGCTCCACCTGGACCTGTTCGGCAGCCAGTGGCGTTCCATCTTCCTGATCAACGTCCCGTTCGGCGTCGTCGCCGCCGTACTCGGACGGCGTGTCCTGCCCCGCCGCGGCGGAGAGGACCCGGCCGCCCGCCTCGACCTGACCGGCGTCGGCCTGCTCACCGCCGCCTCGGCCCTGCTCATCGTCCCGCTCATCCAGGGGCGCGACCTCGGCTGGCCCGCCTGGACCTACGTCATGATGGGCGCCGCGGTCGTCCTGCTCGCCCTGTTCGTCGTCTCCCAACGGCACAGTGAGCACCCCGTCATCGCACCGTCGCTGTTCCGCAAGCGCAGCTTCGTCGTCGGCCTGGTGATCGTGGCCGGGTTCTACGCGTCACTGAGCGCGTTCGTCCTCGTCATCAACCTGCTGCTGCAACAGGGCATGCGCTGGACGCCGTTGCACACAGGCCTCACGCTGATCCCCTGGGCCCTCGGCACCGCCGTCGCCGTCCTGCTCTCGGGTGCCGTGCTCGCCGAGAAGCTGGGACGCGCCGGCCTGCGCCTGGGGCTGGCCGTCGCCGTCATCGGCCTGCTGGGCCTGTGGTGGTCCACCGCCCACTGGGGCGCCGGCATCACCGCCGGGAAGCTGGCACCCGCGCTGCTGCTCACCGGCTTCGGCTCCGGGCTGGTGTTCGTCCCGCTGGTCGATTTCATCATCGGCGATGCCACCGCCGAGGAAGTCGGCACCGGCGCGGGCCTGCTCAACGCCGTCCAGCAGTTCGCCGGCGCCATCGGCGTCGCCGCCCTCGGCACGGTCTTCCTCGCCCGGGTCGGGCACCCGTCCCTCCCCTCCTACCTCGCCGCCGCGGAACTGGTCTTCGGCATCGCCGCGGCCCTGAACGTCCTGACGCTCCTCCTGGTGGGCCTCCTGCCCAAGCACGCCCAGCAGGCGCACGGTTAGCGCTCAGCACCGCCCGGAAGGGGCTCCCCCGGAAGGGGCTCCCTCACCGCACCCGGTCCGCCGGACCGGTGCCGCGGGCCACGCTCCTCCAGAAGTCCCGCATCAGCGGCGTCGGTGTCGGGTTCTCCATCGCCACCTGCGTCAGGAGGATCGCGACCGTACCCGTGGACGGGACGATGTGCGCCGTCGTACCCGTGCCGCCCACCCAGCCGTAGCGGCCGGGGACGTTCCAGGGGTCGGCCGGGGTGACGTCGACCTGGCCGCCGTAGCCCCAGCCCTGGCCCTCCAGGAACAGTGTGGCGTCGGCGCGCTGCCCGGCCGTGAGGTGGTTGGTGGTCATACGGGTGACCGACGTGCGGGTCAGGAGGCGGTGGCCGTTGCCCTCACCTCCGTTCAGCAGCATGCGGGCGAAGGCCAGCCAGTCGTCGGCCGTGGAGACGAGGCCCCCGCCGCCCGAATGGAAACGCGGGAGGCGACTCCACAGCCCGTCGGGGGTGTCCGCCAGTTCCAGGGTTCCGTCCGGGGACGGGGACGGCGACGGGGCGTAGGACGAGGTGAAGCGGTGCCGCTTCGCCTCCTGGACCTCGAAGCCCGTGTCCTTCATGCCCAGCGGCTCGAAGATCCGTTCCGCGAGGAAGTCGGGGAGCGTACGGCCCGACGCGCGGGCGACCAGGATGCCCTGGAGGTCGGAGGAAGTGCCGTACAGCCAGGCCTCTCCCGGCTGGCGCAGCATCGGCACCTGCGCGAGGAGGCCCAGCCAGGTGTCCGGGTCGGGCCAGTCCTGAAGGGCGCGGCCGTCCTTCTGCACCGTGAACAGGGACCGCACCGCCGGGAGGGAGAAGTCGTCGGGGAAACCCCAGCCGGTGCGGGAGCTGAGCAGGTCCTCGACCGTGATCGGGCGGGCCGCCGGGACGACGTCGTCGACCGGCGCGTCAGGGGTGCGCACCACGCTCGGCTTCGCCAGCTCCGGCAGCCACTGCTCGACCGGGGCGTCCAGGGCGAGTCGTCCTTCCTCCACCAGCATCAGGACCGCCGCCGCTGTGATCGGCTTGGTGAGGGACGCGATACGGAAGAGCGAGTCCCGCGCCATCGGCGCGGTGCCGCCGGTATCGACCGACCCGGCGGCCACGGCCTCCACGTCGTCCCCGTGGGCGACCAGGCCGACGGCGCCCGGCACCTTCCCCTCGTCGACATACCGGTGCAGGGTGTCGTACAGCGTGTTCATCGGGGGCCTTCCGGTCAGGTGGTCGTCACAGGTACGACTCCGGAGCCGGCGGAAAGTCATCGGCTGCCCCGGCGCCCGCCCGCGTGCAGCCGACCATCGCTTTGCATCGCCATCGCCATCGCCTCGACGGTGCAGTCGGGGGTGCGTGGCCCACCGGGCCGGAGGGCCACGCCCGCGTTCAGATGGTCAGGTCCTCGCCCAGCTTCGGGGTGAGGATGTCGTAGGTCTCCCCGGAGGCCGCCTCCACGAAGCGCGACAGTTCATCGGGCTGGGTGCTGTAGACGCCGTCGATGTGGAAGCCGTCGTAGTGGATCGGTATCGCGGCCTTCGCCCCGAGCAACCGGGCGGCCACGGCCGCCTGTTCGGCGTCGAGTGCGGCGGGATACGGGCTGGGCGGCCGGCAGTGCGGGAAGCAGACCGCCGGTCCGTTGATGGGGGTCAGTACGGCGTCGAAGGGGCCGTACCGGTGGGCGGCGCGCCACCAGTAGCCGTGGAACATGCTGTCGCCCAGGTGGATCACACGTTTGCCTCCGGCCTCGATCGCCCACGAGACCTGCGGGTCTCCGATGGCGTCGACGGCGGGCACGGCGGCGATGGTGAAGGGCCCGATCGTGGTGGTCTCCCACGCGGCCGTCGGTCGTCTGGACAGATCCCGTTCGTTGAGTTCACCGTCGGCCTTGAGGGTCCACAGATTCTCGTGGTCGTCACCGCCGAACGGCTCGGGATGCAGCACCGGCGCACCCGGACGCAGGGCACGGGCGAGCGCGGCGGCGTCCGTGTGATCGCGATGCAGATGGGTGCAGAGCCCGGCGAGCACGTTCCCCTCCGTGCGCGGGTGGGTGACCTTCGGCAGCGGTGCCGTGAGCGGGGTCCCTTCCAGGACCCCCTCGGGCCGGCCCAGCAGGTCTACGACCAGACTCTCGCCCTGCGCCTCGAGTTCCACCCCGGCCCAGCCCAGCCATCGGATACGCATCGGTGCCCCCTTGGTTTAGCGTACGATCGTTCGCTAAGTTAGCATACGATCGTTCGGTAAACTCTGTTGTCATGAGGAGATCCGCCGACGAGGCTCGACGCACACGTGACCGCATCGTCGGCACGGCCGTGCTCCAGGCGTCCAGCGAGGGCCTGTCCGGCCTGACCATCGGCTCGCTGGCCGAATCGCTCGGCATGAGCAAGGCCGGGGTCGTGGGCCCTTTCGGCTCTCGGGCGGAGCTGCAACTCGCGGTACTGACCAAGGCGGTGGACATGTTCACCGAGGCGGTCGTGACACCGGGACTCGCGGTCGAGCCGGGTCTGCCGCGCCTGCGAGCGGTGATCGACCACTGGTGCGACTACCTCGCCCACAGCCCGTTCCCCAACGGCTGCTTCGTCACGGCCGCGTCCTGCGAACTGGATGGGCAGCCGGGCGAACTGCGCACCCACCTCCGCGAGGCGGTGCTCCGCTGGCGGGCCTTCCTGCGGGAGCAGATCGCCACCGCGCAAGCCGCGGGGGACATCAGCACGGCCCTCGACGCCGACGCCCTCGTGTCGGGGCTGGCCGGCATCGCCATGTCGGCCAACCAGGAGATCCAACTCCTCGGCGACACCACCGCGGCGACACGCGCACACGCCCTCATGCACACCCTCATCGGCGCGCAACGCCGGCCGTAGAGTCGTCACCTTCACCCGGCTCCATGGGGAGCCGCGTCAGCTCACCCGTGAGTGGATCGCCGGGTCCCACTCGGGTCATTCGGCGGCACAGCCTCGCTCTTCTCACCCTCGGCCACGGACATCACCGGCTCACCGGCCTGCCACCGACGAGGCGACCACCCGACGTGCCGGCCGGCGGGACCGACGTGGCTGAGCAGTTCAGAAGCCGGCGACTGTTCCCGGCCGTGTGGGTGAGGCAGGACCGCCGGGTCCGGGGCGCTGGCAGACCTGGGGACGACCAGGGCCTTGGGCAGCCGTGCTCGGACGGTGGAGGGTCGATGGTGTCCGGACGGCCGCGATTCGGGGTGTCCGGCTGCCGGCGCCGGTCGCCGAGGACGACGAGGACGGCGGCACGCTGCCGGCCTCACTCCACATGTCCTCGCCGAACCGGCCTGGGCCGGGAAGCCGTCAGGCGATTCCTGATCAGGACGACATGCGGCGCCCTGTCCGGAAGAGGTATACCGATGCGGCCGCCGGGACCAGCACGCTGGGGGCGACGAGAGTGAGCAGCCCCGGGTCGAGTGGCCCCGTTGTTACGGCGGTGAGGGCTATGCCGACAAGCGCGACAGGGACCGGGAGGGTGGCCGCGGTGCTGATGATCTTGTCACGCCGGCTCCAGTGAGGTGCTGCCCACAGCAGCACGACGCCGGCGATCATGGCAATGCCGCCCAGGGCGATGTTGACGCCTCCGAGAAGTCCGGCCACCGGCAGCAAGACCAACGGGGCAAGGCTGTGCCACTTGCTGACCGGCGGCGCGATGGTCTCGCCTTCGCGGGCGGTGGCCACGATGGTGCGGGGGTCGCCGAGGCGGTCCAGGACGGCTTTCACCTCTGCCTCGCTGCTGGCCGGCTGCTCGGCGAACGCCACCGCGATGTGCTCCGTCAGATCGGCAAGAAGCTCGTTGCGGCGCTCCGGTGTCAGGGCTGCGGCCTCGTGTGCCACAGCCTCCAGGTAGGCCACCGCAAGCGGGTGCTCGACGGTCTTCATAGTGAATCTCCAGGTGCGGGCAGTAGGGAGTTCGGTCGTTCAATCGGTGATGAAGCGGTCCACGGCGTCGCGGAAGTGCGGCCATATCTCAGTGAACTCCGCCAGCGCCGCCTCTCCCTGAGGGGTCAGCATGTAGTAGCGGCGCGGCGGCCCACTTGGGGACTCCTGCCAGGTGGTATCCACCAAGCCGTCACGGCGCAACCGGGCCAGCAAGGGGTAGATCGTCCCCTGGCTGGTGGCCATCACGTTCACCGTGCCAAGCACCTCCAGCAGCTCTACGCCGTAGCGAGCGCCGCTGCGCAGGAGTCCCAGGACGCAGTACTCCAGCACTCCTTTGCGGAGCTGACTTTCCGCCTTCCCTGAGCCACCCTTCCTTGCCTCATCAGGTACCATGCAATGCATGGTAACCGGGACGGCCATGCACGTCCAGCCGCCCGGGAGGCACAGGACTACTACGGGTCCCTCGTTGTAAGTACAGGCGATACTGCTGAAGGCCGGCCCTCGCACTTGCGGGCGGTCACAGGCTTGACGATGCTGCCCGGATGACGACATCCGTGGTCGCGTTCATCGGTGCGGCCGTCCTGATCGCCATGGTCCCGGGGCCGAGCACGGTCGTGATCCTACGGCGGGCGGTGGTGAACGGCCGGAGAACCGGCATGGCAACCGTCCTCGGCAACGAGTGCGGGGTGCTGTTGTGGGGCCTCGCGGCGGCCTTCGGCCTGTCGGCCCTGTTGTTGGCCTCGGAGGCCGCGTACGACGGCATGCGGATCGCCGGCGCCACGATGCTGGTGTGGATGGGAGTACGTGCCCTGTGGCAGGCTCGGCGAGCCGGCCGCCCGGACGAGGAACCGGCTGTGACGGCGGCGGTGTCGCTGCGGTGGGCGTACTGGCAGGGCTTGGTGACCAACTTCGCCAATCCGAAGGCCGGCGTGTTCGCCGTCTCGTTCCTTCCCCAGTTCGTGCCCCAAGGGGTCCCTGTTCTTCCCACGTTGCTCGCCTTCTCGGTGATCTGGGCGGCGGTCGACCTGGCCTGGTACCTGCCTCTGGTGTGGCTGGCCGGGCGAGTGGGAGGAGTCCTCAAACGTCAGAGCGTGCGACGCCGCATGGAGCAGGTGTCCGGGACGGTCCTGGTCGCCCTGGGCGTCCGTCTGGCGACCGAGTCCTAGCAGGTCCCCCGCCTGATCTGCGGTGGAGGAGATCTTCGGCCCGGTGCTCGTGGGCATCCCGTCCGATCAGTTGCCGACAGCTGCGGTTGCTGTGCCGCCGCTGGCCACATCGTGTCGGCGTTCGCACTTGTCGTGCTGGAGGTGGAGTCGGTGCAGGTCTTGCAGTGCCGCGACGGGAAAGGGGTGCTGCACCCACTTCGCCAGATAGCCATCCTCACCGTGGAGCCGCAAAACTGACTGAGCAGCCTCCACGACGGCGTGACCGAGGACGGTTCGGGGTTGCGTGGAGCGCCAGACGAGTGTGCCGTCCTGGTCGGGCGCATCAAAGCTTGTGGACATGTCGGGAAAGCGGTAGATCGCCATGTCAACGTCCACACCCCTGCTTCGCAGTACCCACCTCACTTCCGCCGGCTCAAGATCGAAGGAGAAGCGCTGGACGGCCGTGGGCCCGTAGAGACCGGCCATGGCGTGAAGCAAGTCGCCAAGGGCATCCGTGCAGTAGCTGACAACGTCTTTCCGCTCCGCGTGGTCGTCTTTGACACGGCAGATTGCCCAACCACTGCCGCTCAGTTCCCAACTGAACTGGAGATCATTCGTCATCCCGCCCCTCCCGTGATCGTCTCCGGAGACGGTACTGCGCGGAGGCAGACGGGACCCGCCCCCGACGGCGATGAGCTGCCGCACCTGGAGGCTCAGACCCCGCCGTCTGCCCGGCCCTTAATCACCTTTCCTGCCCTGCCGAGCGGGAGCTACTGTTCGCGCAGCGAGTGACTCACGAGGAGCGAAGACATGGTCGGTCGTTCGAGCACGCGTTGACATGTGAGGCCGTGAGCGGCCTGTCATCGCGTGCTGCCCTTGACGCGCGGCACAACGAGCCTTCCTTTCCCGCTGCCTGCAATGGCCCGTGCACCTGTCGTGCGCCGGTTGGCGGGTCTCGTCTTCGGTCAACCGAGGGGTCCCTGTGCCTGTTCCGTCAAACCTGTGGCGAAACGCCGACTTCCGCAGGCTCTGGGTGGGCCAGACCGCCTCCCAACTGGGCGAACAGGCAACTCTGGTGATTCTGCCGCTCTTCGCCGTCCTGACGCTCCACGCCGGTGCCGGCCAGTTGGGCGCCCTGCGCGCGGTGGGGCAGGCGCCGATCCTGCTGCTGTCGCTCTTCGTCGGCGCGTGGGTGGACAGGTGGCGGACCCGCACGCTGATGGTGCTGTCGGACGCCGGTCGGGCCCTGGCGCTGGGCGCCGCCGCCGTGGCCGGCCTCCTCGGTGGGCTCGGCCTGCCGGCGCTGCTCGTGGTCGCCTTCGCCGTCGGGGCTCTGTCCGTGTTCTTCGACGTGGCATACCAGACGTCACTGGTACGGCTCGTGAGACGCGACCAGTTGGTGCGGGGCAACAGCGCGCTGGAGGGCAGTCGGTCCGCCGCGCAGATCGGCGGTCCCGCCCTCGGCGGTGCGTTGGTGTCTGTACTGTCGGCGCCGATCGCCGCCGCCTCCAGCGCGGTGTTCTTCGCGCTGTCGTTCCTGTCGATCCGACGCATCGGTCACCGCGAATCCGTCCCGGAACGCTCCGGACGTCCTCCCCGGGTCTGGCGGCGGATCCACGAGGGCCTCCGCTTCGTCGCGGGCGACACCTCGCTGCGGACCGTGTGCCTCGCATCAGCCGCCTTCCAGTTCTTCTTCGCGGCTGTGATGACCGTCTATCTGCTGTTCCTGCCACGGGACCTGCACCTGTCGGGCGCCGCCGTCGGGCTGGCACTCGCGGCGACGGGGCCGGGCGCGCTCCTGGGCGCGCTGCTGGCCGCCCGCCTGCCGAGCCGCTTCGGGCATGGCGCTGTGCTCGTGTCCGCGGCGGCACTCGGCGACGGCGTGTTCCTGATCGTGCCCGCACTGCCCGGCACCTCGGTGGTGACGGTTCCCGCGCTCCTTACGGTCGACTTCGTCTTCGGGACCTTCAGCCA
The DNA here is from genome assembly GCF_055564375.1 of Streptomyces sp. NPDC029138. Lineage (NCBI taxonomy): Bacteria > Bacillati > Actinomycetota > Actinomycetes > Kitasatosporales > Streptomycetaceae > Streptomyces > Streptomyces sp. NPDC029138. The sequence goes on along the minus strand of NZ_JBVHWM010000073.1, from coordinate 35,930 downwards.
GCTGGTGAATGTCACGGTCATGGCCGTCCGGCAGACCGTCACTCCGGACGGGATGCAAGGCCGCGTGGCCGCGACGATCAACTTTGTCGGCATGGGACTGACCCCGCTCGGCTCACTGCTCGGCGGTCTTCTCGCGGAAGTGTGGGGGACGCGCACCAGCCTCCTGGTGACAGCCGCAGGCATGCTGCTGTCACCGGCGCTGATGGCCCTGTCCCCACTCGCCCGCCTGGGACGGACGCTTCCCGCCCCGCCGGAGACTCCGGTCGCGTCTGAGTGAGGGCTTCTGTCGCCGCGAACAGCCGACAGCTCTACGCGCCGACGCGGGCCACGAGCAGCGGCTGGAAGAAGCCTGTCTCCTGCGGCATCCGCCACCCGGCGTCGACAAACCCGGCGCTGGCCGCGAGGCCGGCCAGCCGCCTCTGTCCGAGTGCCCAGTAGGTGGTCCGACGGACCTTGACGCGCCAATCTGCGCCACCCGGCAGGAGTTGGAAGTGCTCCAAGTCGTAGTGCTCCCCGTCGTCGTGCCATTGCCAGAGCTGGAAGGTGACGGTCCGTTCCCCGCCGTCAGCGGTCCGGTGGACTTGTGGAGGCATCGAGGAGGGGCGGTCGCGCAGCAGGTCTTCGTAGGAACGTGTGCTGACCAGCAGCAGGCCGGCGGGACGCAACACGCGGCGCATCTCGGCCAGGGCGGCGTGCACATCCTGCTCTGTCAGCAGGTGAGGCAGCGAGTTGTCGGCGCAGACGACGGTGTCGAACCGGCCATCGGGAAACGGCAGGCGCCGCATGTCGGCCACGGCCGTGCGCAGGCTCACGCTGCGGCGGGCCGCCTCGCGGGCAGCGCGGGCGGCGGCGCGCGGGCTGAGGTCGGTCCCGGTGACGCTGTGCCCGCGCAGCGCCAGGCCGATGGCCTGGGTGCCGATGCCGCAGGAACAGTCGAGCACCGCTGCGCGATCCTGGCCGATCAGGGCGTCCAGAGCGTCCCCCTGCCGACGGATGCTCGCGTCCCAGTCCGAGTAGATCAGGTGGTAGTCGTCGGCCAGTTCGTCGTAGAAGCGCGCCACTGACGTCTCGGGCATGGCCCGAGACTACCGTCGCCGGCTTCCCGGGAGTGGGCCTGTTCGAGGTACGGCGCCGGCCCCTGTACGGGTCAGCTTCCGCTGTACCGGGTGTGGAGGAGCCCTGCGTGGGCCCACTCCGTGCGAGAGTTGTCGGACAGCGGTCAGCGCGCGTGCGGTCGGCTACGTCACCGCGGTCAGTGTCGCGTAGACCACCACGTTGGCCAGGTAGCCGGTGCGCTTGCTGTAGCCGCCCCCGCAGGTGATCAACCGGAGTTCGGGCCGGCCGGAGCTGCCGTAGACCTTCTCGCTGGGGAACTCCTTCCTGTCGTGAAGCTCGACGGCGCGGACCGCGAACACCGCTGTCCGCCGGTCCGCCCGGCTGATCTCGATGGTGGCGCCCTCGGTCAGGGTGTCGAGGCCGTAGAAGACACCGGGGCTGCCGGTGGGTGTGTCCACATGCCCGGTGGCGATGGCGGTGCCTGCCGAGCCGGGAGGTGTGCCGTCGCCGTACCAGCCGGCGTGGCCGGGTTTGTCACGTGGTGGTGTCCGCAGCGCCCCTGCCGCATCGAGGCCCACTCGTGTCATCGGGGCGTCCACCCCGATGGCGGCGATCCGGAGCCGGACCGGATCTGCGGGAGGCAGCGGTTGGACGGTGGGGCGGGTGGGGTGTGCGGAGGTCGAGAAGGCCCGGGCCGCCGATGGCCGCGGTGGTGGCTCCTCGTCGTGCACCCCGCTGATCAGCAACACCACGCCTGCCGTCATTGCGCAGGTCAGAAGGACCACCGCGGGGATGCGGGGATCTCGGGAAGCGCTGGTGTGGTGTCTGGGTGCCATGGCGGTTGAGTCTTTGCTTCACGGCGGGTGCGTCGGAGCGGGCGGTGCGGCCTCGCGGGTGGTGTGGCCTCGCGGTGGGTGGGACTCGGCGGTGGGTGGGACGCGTGGTGGGTGGGACGCGCGGTGGGTGGGACTCGGCGGTGCGCGGCACTCGCGGTGGGCGGGACCCACGGTGGGTGGGGCTCGCGGCCACCGGAGCCGGTCCGTTTCGGGGGCCGGTCACAGGCCGAAGAGGACGGGACGGGGACGGGGACGGGGACGGGGACGGCCGGGGATTCGTACGGTCAGGTGCGGTTGTCGTTCGGGCGGCGGCACAACCAGGCCACACCCCCGGCAGCGGCCGTGAGGAGCAGCCCACCGCCCAGGGCGAGCCCCGCACCTGTGTCTTCGGCCGGTCCGAAGCCCGCGCTGACTGAGCCGCTCGGAGGGCGGCCGGTGACCCGGTACGTTTCCGTGACCTTGGTCAGGGGCGGACACTTCAGGGTGACTGTGTCGCTGCCCGGTTTGGTTCCTTCCGGGATCTCGAACTGGCCGGTGAGCTCCCCGTCCTCGTCGCCTTCGAAGAGGTGGAACTCTCCTCCCACCTCCGAAAAGCCCTTGCCGTAGTCCGCGTCGGCGTCGCAGGCCCTCGTACTGACCGTGACCGTGGAACCCGGGTGGGCATTCCACGGGTCGATACGGATATCCGAGTCATCCGCGGCGGCAGCGGCCGGGGTCTGTAGTGCGAGGGCACCGAGAGCCAGGCCGATACCCGCACCCATGTGTCTGTAACGCATGCGAATCCTCCAACGGAACAGTGTCCGGCCTGTCTGCGCGGCGCCTCTCCTGTGTTCCGCTCACGAGGCAACCGACAGTCCGTCACTTCCGCAACCTGAGGAGTCGCCGAATATGTCACCCGGTCAGGTGCCGTCTGTGCTCCCTCTTGATCGCTTACGCAGGTCACCGACGCGAGGATCGTCCATACCCCTCACCCACCGCCTCGTCCCCATAACGGTGAAAGTCGACCGCGCGGTCCTGCCCGGAGAGTCTGCCTCAGACAGCCGCGCCGGGGGTGGCGTGACCTCCCTGCGGGCCGGGCGCCTGCACGGCACGCGTGCCGACACGTCACCCCTGCGGACGCGTATGCGGGACCACATCGTCGTCGGCCAGACACGATGACATCGTTGCCAACGGCTGATTTTCGCCTTCCGAGTAAGTTGAAAAGGTAAGTAGCTTGATCGTCGGATCGGCCGGCTCCACCGAATCGTGGTTCCTCCATCGGACTTTCGTGGTCCCGCACACCGTGAAGGTGAGTCCCATGACCGCATTCCGTACGAAGATCGCCGCACTCGCCGGCGCGGCAACTGCCGCGTCGTTGCTCACTCTCACAGCGGGCACTCCGGCCAGTGCGAACGAGCTGCCCGGCGTCGTCTTCTACACCGGTGCGAACCGTACCGGCACCGAAATCGTCGCCGACCTCGGCGATCCCGGAGTGTGTCACCAGTTGCCCCAGTCGGCCGCGTCCTACCTGGCCGTATCGGAGAAGAACGTCGAGGTCTACTACAACCCCGACTGCCAGACCGGCGCGCCCGGTACCTCCGGTGACCTGTACTACGTGACGGGGACCCTCAACTCGGGCAACTTCCCCTTCCCGGCGGTGAGTTACCGGGTCCGTTCCGGCGGGGAGTGAGTACCGAGAGCCCGGCCGCGTCAGACCGCTGCGGCGGGTGGCGCGGTGAGGCGCTGGTGCAGCTCCCAGCTCGCGCGTTCCACCCAGTTGTGCAGGAGCTTGCCGTCCTCGCGGACCGCCCACACCGCCGTCCCGGTGAAGGAGATCGGTCGCCCGTCGGCCACGGTGCCCAGGACGCCGTTGTTCCGTCCGTGGATGCGCCAGCGGGAAGCGACCCGGCTCCCGTCCTGGTTCTGGAAGGTTTCGAGGACCTCCAGCCGGAGGTCGTCGACCTGGTCGAGGAAGCCCCTGATCCAGTTCTTGAAGTTGTCACGTCCCTCGACGCGCTCGCCGGCGGTGGTGATGACGAAGTCCTCGACCACGAAGTCGTCGACCTTCTCCGGATCATGTGCGTTCCACACCTGGTCCCAGAACGCCTCCACGATCTCGACGGAACTCGCGTATGCCATGACTTCTCCATCCGTTCGATGAGCCGTGCCACCGGACAGGCCTGAGGGCGGTCGTGTCCGGGCATGGCCGGGTGTCAGTGGGTGCGGCGGACCGCGCCGCACCTTGCCCACCATACATACATGTATGTATGGTCGAAGCGTGGAAGGATCCTCCGACGCCAAGGAACGCCTTATCGAAGGCGCCCGGCAACTGCTGTGGGACCGGGGTTACCTGGGCACGAGCCCGACGGCGATCCTGCGCCGGTCGGGCGTCGGCCAGGGCAGCATGTACCACCACTTCAAGGGCAAACCCGATCTCGTCCTGGCCGCCGAACGGCGCAGCGCGCAGCTGATGCAGGCGCAGATCCGCCAGATCTTCTCCGGCAGCGGCTCGGGGCTGCAACGGATCGTCGCCTACCTGCTCCTGGAACGGGACGTGCTGCGCGGATGCAGTGTCGGGCGGCTGGCGGGCGACCCGGAGATCGTCGCCGACGACGCCCTGCGCGCGCCGGTCCGGGAGACCTTCGGAGTTCTCGTCCACTGCCTGGCCGGGGCCATCGCCGAGGCCCAGGAGGCCGGCGAACTGGACGCACGCCTGCGACCGGAGCAGACCTCCGCGACCCTGGCGGCCGTCGTCCAGGGCGGATACGCACTTGCTCGCGCCGAACAGTCCGTAGAACCCTTCGACCGTGCGATCCAGGGCGCCCTGGACCTGCTCGACGTCACCTCGGACGACACCACTCGCCCGATCCGGTAGAACCGCCGCCGGTCAGGTTTCAGGTCCGGGGCGAGGTCTGGACGGTCTGGACGTCGAGGGGGACGTCCAGTCGGCCCGCCACGGTGGTGAGGGCTCTTCCCAGCGGGAGTGCGACCCGGGTGAGGGCGTGCCGGTCGCCTCGGGTCTGGTCCCGGTTGATGATGAGCACCGGCTTCCCGGCCTGTGCCGCCTGGCGGACGAACCGCAGCCCGGACATCACCGTCAGCGAGGAGCCGAGGACCAGCAGTGCGGCTGCTTCACGGACCAGCTCGCGGCAGTACTCGACCCGCTGCGGGGGAACCGACTCGCCGAAGAACACGACGTCCGGTTTGAGGATGCCGCCGCAGACCACGCAGGGCACTACGCGGAAGTCCTTGACCTGTTCGTCGGTGAGGTCGGCGTCACCGTCAGGGTTGATTCCCGCCGCCACCGGCTCGAAGCCCGGATTGGCCGCTTCCAGCCGCTGGGCGAGTTCGCGGCGCGGGCTGAAGGCGCCGCACCCGAGGCAGGCGACCCGGTCCAGGCTTCCGTGGAGTTCCACGACGCCCTCGCTGCCGGCGGCCTGGTGCAGGCTGTCCACGTTCTGGGTGATCACGCCGGAAAGCAGGCCCTGCCGCCCGAACGCGGCCACGGCCCGGTGCCCGGCATTGGGTCGGGCGCGGCCGAAGGTACGCCACCCGAGGTGGCTGCGCGCCCAGTACCGGCGCCGGGCCTGGGCGCCGGCGGTGAAGTCCTGGTAGGTCATCGGGGTGTGCCGGCTCAGACTCCCGCCCTCGCCCCGGTAGTCGGGGATGCCCGACTCCGTGGAGATGCCCGCCCCACTGAGCACCAGCACACCGCCGGCGCTCAGCGCATCGGTGACCGGCTGAAGATCCGTGGTGCCGGGCGGCAGGTCCTCGGTAGGGGTCCAACTCAGAGTGGGGCGCATACGCATGCCGCCAGAGTACGAAACAGGCTCCCACGGGAAGTCCGGTACGGCGTCCCCCCACACACCCTTCCCCCCACAGACAAGCGAGCAAGGGGGAGCAAGGGCATGTGCAGGGGGCGAGGGCGACGTCCGACCGGCTACCTGGTCGGCCGTGCCGCCTCGGGGACGCCGGTGGAGCGGGTGAGACGGGCGCGGAAGAAGTCCGTGAGCTGTGCGACCGCGGGCGTGACGTACTCGAGTTTGTCGTAGAGATCGACATGACTGGCGCCGTTGATCCACACCAGTTCCTTGGGTTCGCCCGCGTTCTCGAACGCCTCGGTCGTCATGTGACGGGTCACGGCCTCGGTCCCGACGATCATGAGGATCGGGCGCGGTGCGATCAGGCCGATGAACCGGAACGGATCGAAGGCCACGATGCGGTCGACGCTGCTCCAGGTGAACGCCTTGGCCGAGCGGGGATGCCGGGCCCGGTCGGTGCAGTAGTACTCCCAGCCCTCGTACACGTGCTGACCGCCGGCCCGGGCCTCCTCCTCGGTGCCCGGGAAGATCGGGAAGGTGTGCGCCTCGCTGCCCTGGGACTCGGCGGTGCGGGACGCGGCCGCGGCATCGAGCATGCCCTGAATGACCGCCGGGTCCTGTTCGTCGTCGGCGCCCTGCCGGAACTGCCGGCCGATGTCGGCGGCGCTCACGGTCCCGACGGCCTTGATCCGGTGGTCGCCGACCGCGGCAGGCACCACGTACCCGCCGGAGGCGCAGATGCCCAGTGCGCCGATGCGGTCGGCGTCCACCAGTTCGTGGGCGCTCAGGTACGACACGGCTGCCTTGATGTCCTCGACCCGCTGGGCGGGATCCTCCGAGCCGCGTGGCTCGCCGCCGCTCTCCCCCTGGTAGGCGGCGTCGAAGGCCAGGGTGAGGAAGCCTTGCTCGGCCAGAAGCCGGGCGTACAGACCCGCGGCCTGTTCCTTGACGCCGCCGGCAGGGTGGGCCACCACGATCGCCGGGTGCGGGCCGGCCGTCGTGTCGTCGGGAATGTGGAGGTGCCCGGCGATCTGGATGCCGGCGCTGTCGAAGGTCACGTTCGTCTTCATGACCTCAGCCTCACGCGGCAGCCGAATCCGTACCAGAGGCCGTTCTCGTCCGTGGGACACCGGCTGCCTGGGACCGAATCGGCCCTCCCACCCGTTCGGTCCAGGAGAGACACTGAGCCCATGAAGCCCTCAACCGGCGGGTCCGCCGAACTCGGCGCCTTCCTCAAGGCACGCCGTGCCGCACTGACCCCGAAAGAGGTCGGCCTGGCCGACGGCGGTCCCCGCCGCGTCCGTGGGCTACGGCGTGAGGAAGTGGCACAGCTCGCGTCGATCAGCGTCGACTACTACACACGGCTGGAGCAGGGCCGCAAGCCGGCATCCGCTGCGATCCTGGCCGTCCTCGCCGACGTACTGCGACTGGACGAGAGCGAGAAGACGTACCTCCACCTACTGGCGGGCAAGCCCCGGACCCGTCCGTCGCGTCGCACCCCACAGCGCCTTCGCCCGGCGATGCGCAGACTCCTCGACCAGCTCACCGAAACCCCGGCGATCGTGCTGGGCCGCCGCATGGACGTCCTGGCCTGGAATCCGATGGCCTGCGCCCTCTACACCGACTTCGCCGCGCTCCGTCCCGCCGACCGCAACTACGTCCGACTGCTGTTCACCGATCCGGCTGTGCGAGCCCTGCACCTCGACTGGGAAACCGCGGCCCGCACCGCCGTAGCCGCTCTGCGGATGGAGGCCGCGACCTGTCCGGACGACCCCGACCTCGCGGTTCTCGTCGGCGAACTCTCCGTGCGGGACAGGGACTTCCGCACCTGGTGGGCAGTTCACCACGCGACCGGCGAAAGCTACGGGACGAAGGACTACCGGCATCCGGTCGTCGGCGACCTCACCCTGGACTGCGACATGTGGGCCGGCCCCGACGGCAGCGACCAGCGCCTCATGGTCCTCACGGCGGAGCCCGGCACGCCCTCCCACGCGTCCCTGCGCATCCTCGCCTCGTGGAACGCCCAGCCCGTGACAGACACCGAGCGGTAGGTACGGCCGACCGGCAGGCCCGGTCGCCAGGTGATCCTCCCCGGGGTCTCCGTGGCCGGCTCCACCGCCACACCGACCGCGTTCCGTGTATCGCGGGCGTATCGAAAATCGCATACGCCGCCGCAACGGCCCTCCGTCTCCAATGGGGGCATGAAGCACTACGCGTCCCTGTCAGCACCGCCCCGCCGCACGCGCGGGATCGTGCTCCTCGGCCTGGCGGTCCTCGGCGTGGCGAGCGCCGCGTTCGTCCTGCGGCGACCGCTCATGATGTCCGCTCCGATGTGCGTGGCCGGGCGGTGGCACGGCTGCTTCGACACGTTCAACGGTGTGGTGCTCATCACGTTGGTCACGCTGCCGTTGGCCGCGCTGGTGGTGTGGGCTCTGGCGCGCCGTCGGCGTGCCGCCGGTGCCCCATCGGCGTGGCGGATGTCGCTGGCCGAGGTGGGCATGGTCCACGGGACGGTGCCGTTCGTGTGGCTGACCCTGATGCCGGGCGCCGGGGCCGGCATCGTCCCCGGCCGGGTGAGCCTGGTACCGCTGCGGGACCTGGTCACGATGGGGCCGATCGGCATCGTCGGCAACCTGCTGGTCTTCGCGGCGCTGGGATGCTTCGCCCCGATGCGGTTCGCGGCGCTGGCGTCCGTGCCGCGCGTCCTGGCGCTCGGGGCGGGCTGCTCGGTCCTGGTCGAAACCGCACAGTACGTCCTGCGGCTCGACCGGGTGTCCTCCGTGGACGACGTACTGGTCAACGCCGCCGGCGCCGTACTGGCCGCCCTGGCGTCGCGCCGCTGGTGGCGCACTTCGGCGCAAGCGCCGTCGGACCGGCCTCGTCCCGCGCCGGCACCGGCAGGCTGAGTCGCGTGTCCGGTGAGCACACGTCTTTGCATACGTCGGCGATATGGTGTGCTGCCTAGGCTTCAGACATGCGCGTACTGATCGTGGAGGACGAGCCCTACCTGGCCGAAGCGGTCCGTGACGGTCTGCGGCTGGAGGCGATCGCCGCCGACATCGCAGCCGACGGTGACTCCGCCCTGGAACTGCTCAGCGTCAACTCCTACGACCTCGCGGTCCTCGACCGCGACATCCCCGGCCCCTCCGGCGACGAGGTCGCCCGGCGCATCGTCGCCTCCGGCAGCGGCATGCCGATCCTCATGCTCACCGCTGCCGACCGGATCGACGACAAGGCCTCCGGGTTCGAGCTCGGCGCCGACGACTACCTCACCAAACCGTTCGAGCTGCGGGAACTCGTCCTGCGGCTGCGGGCGCTCGACCGCAGACGCGCGTACGCCCGGCCCCCGGTCCGCGAGATCGCGGGCCTGCGGCTCGACCCCTTCCGCCGGGAGGTCTTCCGTGACGGACGCTACGTCGCGCTCACCCGCAAACAGTTCGCCGTGCTGGAAGTCCTCGTCACCGCCGAGGGCGGGGTCGTCAGCGCCGAAGAGCTGCTGCAACGGGCCTGGGACGAGAACGCCGACCCCCTCACCAACGCCGTGCGCATCACCGTCTCCGCACTGCGCAAACGCCTCGGCGAACCATGGATCATCGCCACGGTGCCCGGCGTCGGCTACCGGATCGACACCGGTATCGGCACCCTCGCCCCCGGCAGCGACACCACCGACCCCGGCACCACGCGTGCATAGACGCCCAGGGCTCAGCGCCCGACTCAAACTCACCCTCAGCTATGCCGGATTCCTCTTCGTCGCCGGCGCTCTGGTGCTGGCCGTGGTGTGGGGGTCCCTGCTGCGCTACGTACCCGAGCGCACGGTCAGAACCCCGGACGGGCTCTCTCCGAACCGCTACTTCCTCCTGCACTCCTTCGCCCCCGCCACCGCCGCAAGCCTGGTCTTCCTGCTCGTGTTCGGCATCCTGGGGGGATGGATCCTCGCCGGCCGGATGCTCGCACCACTCACACAGATCACGGAAGCGGCACGGAGGGCCGGGAACGGGTCGCTGTCCCACCGGATCCGCATGAAGGGCCGCCAGGACGAATTCCGTGAACTCTCCGACGCGTTCGACTCGATGCTCGAACAACTCGATTCCCACGTCGCCGAGCAACAGAGGTTCGCCGCGAACGCCTCCCACGAACTGCGCACCCCGCTGGCGATCTCGCGGACACTCCTCGACGTCGCCCGCAAGGACCCCACTCGGGACCAGCGCGAACTCATCGAACGCCTGCACGCTGTCAATACGCGGGCGATCGACCTCACCGAGGCCCTCCTGCTGCTCAGCCGTGGCGACCGGGGGACCTTCACCCGCGAGAGCGTCGACCTCTCCCTCACGGCCGAAGAAGCCGCCGAAACGCTGCTTCCCCTCGCCGAACAGCGCCGGATCACGCTCGACGTCACCGGCGGGGCGGCCCGGACCAGCGGCTCCACGGAGCTTCTGCTGCGGATGGTGACGAACCTCGTCCAGAACGCCATCGTCCACAACCTCCCCGCCGGCGGCACCGTGACGGTCCACACCGAAGCACAGCACGCCGCGAGCGTTCTGCGGGTCGAGAACACGGGCCATCCGGTCCCACCGGATCTCGTACCGACCCTCACCGAACCCTTCCAACGCGGAACAGAACGCGTACGCACCGACGAACACGCCGGTGTCGGTCTCGGCCTGGCCATCGTGCACAGCATCGTCCGAGCACACGACGGGACCCTCGACCTCACCCCCCGCCCCGCCGGCGGCCTCCTCGCCACGGTCCGGCTCCCCGGCACGCCGCAGGCATAGTCCCCGAGCGGGCTGACCGCCCCGCGCTTCGCAGCCGCCCGGGTCGCGCGCCCTGCTGCCGGCCGATGCGGATCTCATGGTCGGCGTCGCCTATGCGCGGTCCGGGTGTGGTGCGGCTGTGCCGGTCGCGGCCGGCTCGGGTTTCGTGGAGAGGATCTCGCGGGCCTGCTCCGCGGCGCGGGTGATGCTCTCGCCGACGAAGTCCATGAAGCGGGCGATGTTCTCCAGGCGGACGGCGGCCGGGGTGTCGGGACCGAGGATGCCGACACCCTGCCGGGCGGTCTCGGCGAGCTGGGCGTTGGCTCGGGCGGCGGCGATCATCGACTGGTACCAGACGTCGTCGTCGACGAGGTAGCGCTCGCGGCGGCGTTCGTCGCGTTCCCGGCGGATGAGGCCCTGGCTCTCGAGGAACGCGATCGCCTTGGAGACGGACGCCGGGCTGACCTGGAGGCGCTGGACGAGTTCGGACGCGGTCAGGCTGCCCGCGTCGGTGGTGAACAGGCAGGTCAGCACCCGGGCCATCATCTTGGGCAGGCCCTGCCCCATCAGGAGGGTGGTGAACACCTCCTCGTACTCGCGCACGGCCTCGGCATCGCGCCCGTGGGCCTGTGCGGGTGCCTGTGCCCCCCGGGGGACGGCCTGCCCGCGCCGGCGGGCGCGCCGTTCGGTGGCGCGGTGGGCCAGGTCGGCGCGGTAGGCGGTGGGGCCGCCGTTGCGCATCACCTCACGCGTGATCGTCGAGGTGGGGCGGTCCAGGCGCCTGGCGATCTCCGCGTAGGCGAGCCCGTCGGCCAGCCCCAGCGCGATCTGCTGACGTTCCTGCTGGGTGAGTCTGCCTCCCGGCACCGGGATCTCCCTTCACGCTTTCTTGAGGTCCTCAGCGTAGCGTTCACTTCATGCCCAATGCAACGACAGGGTGGCTTGCGTTGCGTTGCAAGTGAGCCGATTGCAACGATATTCAGCCGGTGAACTGCGCAGATGCTAAATCTATGCAACGAGTATGTTGCTCAACTCCTGAACGCAACGTAGCGTTTCCGGTGTCAGAAACGACGCGTGCAGAGGAGAGCATCATGCAGAAGTTCGACACCCCGGCCCCGATCTCCGCCGTCCTGGACTTCCCCGCCGGGCGCGTGCAGTTCATCGCCGCCGACCGGGCCGACACCACGGTCGAGGTCCTGCCCGCGAACGCCTCGAAGGGCCGCGACGTGAAGGCGGCGGAGCAGACCGAGGTCGTCTACGGCGACGGCGTCCTGCGGATCGAGGCCCCGGCGGCGAAGAACCAGTACTTCGGCCCCTCCGGGTCGGTCGAGGTCACCGTCCAGCTGCCCGCCGGCTCCCGGGTCGAGGTCAAGTCGTCCTGTGCCGAACTCCGGGGCGTCGGACGGCTCGGCGACGTCGCCTTCGAGGGCGCGCAGGGCGCGATCAAGATCGATGAGGCCGCGAGCGTCCGCTCCACCACCTCCGGCGGCGACGTCTCGGTCGGCCGCCTGGGCGGCCCCGCGGAGATCAGCACCGGGCAGGGCGACATCCGCATCAACCAGGCCGTGCGCGGCGCGGTCGTGCTGCGCACCCAGATGGGCGACGTGTCGGTCGGCGCCGCCGCCGGAGTCTCCGCCTCCCTGGACGCCGGCACCGGCTACGGCCGGATTCACAACGCGCTCAAGAACACCGACGGTGCCGCCGACCTGACCATCCACGCGACCACCGGCCACGGCACCATCGACGCCCGCAGCCTCTGAAGGGTCACCCGCCACCGTTCCCGATCCACTTGCGGCCCCGGAGAAAGGGAAGCCATGACCATCGAACGATCCGCCTGGACCGGCATGGTGCCGGTCGACGACACGGCTCTGGCCGTCACCGACACCGGCGGCCCCGGTATCCCTGTGGTCTATCTCAACGGCCAGTTCGCGACCCAGGGATACTGGCGGCGGGTCGTCGCCGACCTGGGGACGGCGTGGCGGCACATCACCTACGACGAGCGGGCTCGCGGCAGATCGAAGCGCTCGGCGGACTATTCCTTCGAGGCCGCGGTCCGGGATGTCGATGCCGTTCTCGCGGCCAGGGGCGTGGACCGGGCGCTGCTGGTGGGCTGGTCCTACGGAGCGTTCGTCGCGGCGCACTGGGCCGGCCGGAATCCCGACCGTACGCTGGGCGCGGTCCTGGTCGACGGCGCGCAACCGTACGACTGGCTCGACGAGGCCATGGAGCAGCGGATCCGGAAACTGTTTCGGCGGATGGGCTGGTTCCTGCCGCTGCTGCGCCCGACGGGCCTGGCCCCACGCATGACCGCCGAACAGCAGGCGAACAGCAACATCGAACTCGGCAAGCTCGCCCGTGAGCGTGAGCTGGGCCCTGTGCTGGACGACATCACCGTCCCGGTGCGGTACGTGGTGGCGTCGGGGACGTCTTTCGGAAGCCGCGGTGATGAGCAGGAACGGATTCGCGCCGGCCTGGACGCGGTGACCGCCCGCAACCCGAACATCAAGGTGAGCGCGAAGGTCGCGAGCAACCACGGTGCGATCCTGCGCAAGGACTTCCGCGCCGTCGCCGAGGCGGTACGCGAGATCGCGCCTCGCCGCGATCAGGTGGTCCGCTGACGTCATGGCAGGCGGGATCACGACGCCGGCCCGGCCCGTCCGTGGCCGGGCCGACCGCCCCCGACGCAAGCCGGACGCCTTGTTTGCTGGAGGAGACGCTGCCTGCTGGAGGAGACGCTCAGGGAGCGGGGCTCACAACGTCGCCCCGGTCGCCTGGGCGATGAGGCGTTGCAGGTACAGCCCGCGTGCCGCGTCGAGTTCCGTCGGCTGGTTCGTGCGCACGGCGGTGGCGAAGGTGCGGCGCAGGATCGGCCAGCACTCCTCGTGGTCGATCTCGGCCGTGTCGTAGACCAACGGGGCTTCGGAACCGAAGAGTTCGACCCGGGTGAGAGCACGGGTGACGGCGACGGAACCGGACAGGGACGCCTGACTGACGGCGCCGTTCTCGTGCTCACAGGTGAGTTCGATCCACCGGCGCGGGTCGCCGGAGCCGCGTAGCGCGGTGATGGGCGAGATGGCGGAGTCCAGGAGGTCGAGCAGATGCGGGCCGAGGTCGAGCAGCGCGCCGTGCTCGAGACGCCATCCGGTCGCGAAGTCGCCGCCGAGGAAAGCGCCGTGAAGATAGCAGGAGCGGGCGCCGCTGATCTCACGACCACGCGCGGCGTCGAGGAAGGCGTCGGTGACCGGGTGGTAGCGCTTGGTCAGAACGAGTTGCGAGACCACGCCCGCGGCGAGCACGGCATCGGCGACACGCTGCGCCGCGGGCAGATCCGGACCGAGCGGCTTCTCCAGCAACAGCGCCTTCCCGCGCAGCGCGGCCCGCGGCACGAGTTCGGCCTGCACGGCGGGAGGAACTGCGAACGCCACGGCCTCGCACCGGTCGAGGAGTTCGTCGAAGGAGGCGGCGACGTGTGCTCCGTAGGGTGCGGCGGTCTGCCGCGCGGCGTCGGAGCGGCGGGCCCACACCGCGGCGAGCCGGGTTTCCGGTCCGGCGGCGAGCATACGGGCGTGCATGGCCCGGGCCCAGGGGCCGGCGCCCACGAGGCCGACCTCGACGGGGCGGTCCGTCCAGGGGGCAGAGGTGACGGTCACGGTGTTCCTGTCTGTACGAGAGTGCTGCGCGAGCGAGGGCCAGGCAGCCCCCCGCTCGCTGCGGCGGTCTGCGCGGGCCGCCCGTTCAGGCGGCGAGGGAGCTGAGCCGGGCGTCGGCCCGGTGGGGGGAGTAGAGGATCTCGACGACCATGGCGGCCGCCCCTATGACGCCCGCGTGATCGCCCAGGCGTGAGGTGACGACCTGTAGGTTGGCGGTAGCGCGGGGGAACGCGCGCTGGTAGAGCAGCTCTCGGACACCGGTCATGAACGGTGCCCCGGACAGCTCGCCGGCGATCATGAGGACGCCGGGGTTGAGCAGGCTGACCACGGTCACCAGGACCTCGCCCGCCCTCCGTCCGGCCTCCCGGGCCAGCCGGAGGGCGTCGGGATGGCCTTCGGCGAGCAGGCGCTTGACGTCGGAGGCCGACGTGGCGTCGATGCCGAGGGCGGTCAGGTCCCTCGCCAGCGCCCGGCCGCTGGCGACGGCGCCCAGGCAGCCGTGGGAACCGCACATGCACAGGGCGTCGGACCGGTCGTGCAGGCGGATGTGGCCGATGTCGCCGGCGCCGCCGTCGATGCCGCGGTACACCCTGCCGTCCACGACGACACCGGCGCCGATTCCGGTGGAGACCTTCACGAGGACGAACGCCGTGCAGTCCCCGTGGTTGGCCTGCTGCTCGGCCAGCGCCATGAGGTTGGCGTCGTTGTCCACGAACACGGGAACGGGCCCGTCTCCCAAACTCCCGCCGACGTGCTGGGCGTAAGCCTTCTGAAGGCGTTGCGGGATGGGGTACCGGTCCCAGCCCGGCATGATCGGCGGTTCGATGACCCGGCCCGTCTCCCACTCCACGGGACCGGGAACGGACAGCCCGATCCCGCAGACGTGCCCGGCGTCGACACCGGCGGCGGCGATCAGGTCCGGGAACCATCCGGCCAGTTGGTCCAGCACCGCCTCCGGGCCCTCGGCGATGTCGAGCGGTCCGGTGTTCTCGGCGAGGATGGTGCCCGCGAGATCGAGGACCGCGGCACGGGCGTACCTGGTCTCCAGGTCCACGGCGATGACCGAGGCGTGCCTCGGGTCGAAGACGATCCGCTGGGACGGGCGGCCTCCGGTGGAGGAGCCCGTGACGTGCTTGAGCCATCCCGCCCGGTTGAGCAGGTCCAGTCGCTGGCCGACGGTCGAACGGGACAGCCCGGTGATCCGCTGGAGATCGGCGCGGGTGTTCGCGTGGCCGCCGCGGATGAGCTGCAACAGCTCGCCCGCGCTGATCTGGCTCGGTGTCAGCATCGGTTCCCTCATGGTCTCAGCTCTTGTCGGCACCGCTGGTCAGGCCCTCGGTGAGCAGCCGCTCGGCGGCGAAGAACAGGAGTACCACGGGGATCGTCAGGACCACCGATCCCGCCATCAGCACGGTCTTGGGCACCTCGACCCCGTTGGACAGCTGGGCCAGGCCCAGCGGCACCGTCCACTTGCCCGGGTCCGCGGCCAGGAAGAGCAGGGCGAACAGGAACTCGTTCCACGCGATCATGAAGACGTACAGCCCGGTCGCCATGAGGGACGGCAGGGCCAGGGGCAGGACCACCTTGCGGACGGTCTGGAGTCGGCTGCACCCGTCGAGCGCCGCCGCCTCCTCGATCGAGGCAGGAATGGTGACGAGGTAGTTCTTCAGCATGTAGATGGCCACCGGCACGGTCTGGGCGACGTAGACGATGGCGAGTCCGGCCAGGCTGGAGGACAGGTGCAGTCTGGCGAAGACGACGAACAGCGGGACGGCCAGCAGGGTCGCCGGGAACAGGTAGACGGCCAGGAAGAGGGCGCTGACCTGGCGGTGGCCGAAGAACTTCAGCCGGCTGATCGCGTAGGCGCCGGGCACCGCGGCCAGCATCGTCAGGGCGACGGTGCCGAGCGAGACCAGCGCGGAGTTGAGCAGGAACTTCAGGAAGCCCTGGCCGCCGTCGTCGGTGGAGCGCAGCACGTCGCGGTAGGTGGAGAGGGTGAAGTCCTTCGCCGAGACCCACAGGGAGCCCGGGTCGAGCAGCAGCGCGTCGATGGGCTTCAGCGACAGCAGCAGCATGTAGTAGAAGGGCACCACCGTGATCACGGCGAGGAACGCGATGACCACCCAGCGCGCGACGCCGAAGAATCTCTCCTCGAACTGAGCCCGGCTCATCACGACTCCTCCTGGACCTTGTTGCCGAAGAACTTGAAGTAGAGGCCCATCAGGATCATCAGCGAGACGGCCAGGACCAGGGCCTGGGCGGCCGCGGCGCCCACGTCGTAACGGGCGGTGAGGAAGTCGTAGACCCGCACGGCCGCGACGTCGGTGCCGGCGCCGCCGCCGGTCAGCAGGTACACGTCGTCGAACTTGTTGAAGGTCAGGATGAAGCGCAGGACGCACAGCAGGGCGATGACGGGCATCAGCTGGGGCAGCAGGATGTGGCGGAAGCGCTGGGTGGTGGTCGCGCCGTCCACGAGGGCGGCCTCCTCCAGCCCGCCGGGCACCGCCTGGAGCCGCGCCAGGATGAACAGGAACGCGAAGGGGAAGTACCGCCAGGTCTCGAAGGCGATGACGGTCAGCAGGGCCAGCGGCACGTCGAAGTGCAGGCCGAGCAGGTGGACTTCGTAGGCGCGGGTGGACAGGAAGGCGACGGGATCGTCCCAGCCGAACAGGCGGTGGCCCCAGTCGTTGACCACGCCGTACTGCGGGCTGAGCGCCACCTCCCAGACGAAGGAGACCGCGACGACCGGAGCGACGTACGGCAGCAGCATCGCCGCGCGCAGCAGGCCGCGGCCGCGGAACGGCTTGCGCAGGGCGAGCGCGGCGACCAGGCCGAGGGCGACGGAGCCGAACGTGGCGCCGGCGGTGTACAGCAAGGTGGTGGTCAGGCTGGACCAGAAGCCGGCCGAGCCGAACACCTGGTCGAAGTTGTCCAGGGTCCAGTTGCCGAACAGGCCCATGCCCTGGATGTCGACCAGCTTGGCGTGCTGGAACGCCAGCAGGACGGTCCACAGGATGGGCAGGATCACCACCACGAGGACCACGACGAAGGTGGGTGAGACGAACGCGAGGCCGGCGCGGTTGGCCCGGCGGCTCGCCGTCATGGGGCGGCGGACGCGTTCGGCGGGCCGGTCCGTGGACCTGCCGCCGGTGTGCCGGCGCTGCGGTGTGCCGGCTGGAGCTGTTGTCATGAGGGGACCTTTGTGACGTGCAGGAGGGCGGCTACTGGAGGGACTTCTGTAGGGCGGTGACCTCGTCGTCGGCCTCGCCGGCCGCCTCGGAGGGCGAGATCTGACCGCTGGTCATGGCACCGATCGCCTTCGGCACGGGCAGCTCGCCGTTGGTGGCGCCGACGAGCGCGCCCTCGCCCTGCGTGATGCCCCAGCGCCGCATGTTGCTGACCCCGGCGGCGAGTTGGTTGAGCAGACTCGCGGGATAGACCTTGTCGAAGGGCTTCTTGGTGTCGACGCCGATGCTGCTGTGGCGCCAGGCCTCCAGGTAGCGCCCGGGTTGCGCGGCGGTGCCGGTCCGGACGGGGATCTTGCCCTCGGGCGCCATGCCGAACCAGGACTCGTAGCCGGTGCCCATCATGTACTCGATGAACTCCCGGGAGGCCGCCGTCTCGGCGGTCTTGGTGGTCACCCATGAGGTGATCTCGCCGAACTGGGCGGGCTCGGCGGCGTCGGGGCCCTTCATCGCGGTGACGATGCCGCTGTTGCGCGACAGGTACCGCGGGTCGTTCTCGCACTGCGGGCAGCTGGGCAGGGCGTCCTTGCGCAGGCCGGCGAGTTCGTCCAGGAGGAACGAGGACCAGATGACCGAGGAGGACTGGCCCGCGAAGTAGGTGGCGCGGGTGGAGTCCACGGTCTGGGTTCCCGGAGCGCCGTAGGTGCGGGCCAGCTCGTCATAGGTCTTGAACGCGGTCCGGCACTGCGGCGATTGGAGGGCGACCTGGTGCCGGTCGTCGACGAGCTGGCAGTCGTCGGCGAGCGCGACGCTCTCGAAGCTCTGCGACGTGAAGGCGTCCGACGGGTCGGTGGCCACGGAGATGCCGTAACGCCCCTTCCCGGTCAGCGCCTTGGCGCCGGCGAGTGCGCCGGCGTAGGTGTCCGGAGCCCTGAGGTGCTTCTCGTCGAACCGGTCCTTGCGGTAGACCAGCAACTGGAGCCAGGCGTCGGAGGGCACGCCGAGACTCCGGCCGCCGTCCGAGGTGAGCGTCAGCGCGTTGGCGTTGAACGTCTTGCGGCCCAGCTCGTCGATGATCTGCCGGGGTACGTCGGTGTTGAGCAGGCCGTTGCTGTACATCTGCCAGACCTGGCCCATGGGTGCGGCGCCGATGACGTCGGGCAGCGAGCCCGAGGCGGCGGCCGACATGATCAGCTGGGGCATCTGGCCCTCGTCGACCCCGACGAGATGCACCTTTATGCCCGTTTTCTTCTCAAATCCCTTGATGATGTTCTGTGTCACGGCGACGCGGTCCGGCAGGTTCTCCTGTGACCAGACCGTGATCTCCCGGTCGGGTCTGCCCGGCCCTGTACTGCCGGCGCAGCTCGTGAGCAGCCCCAGGCTCAAGGCGGCCGTGATGCCCACCGCGATCGTCTTCGATCGCCGGCTCATGGTGTGCATTGCATGTCCTTGCTACGACTTCCGTCTATTGAAGACGCATCACAGCATCACTTTTGCTGGTTGACAAGACATAAGCTCGGGATATTGTCGACGCAACCGCACTCGCAACCCCTTCCGGAGTCATCCGTGGAACGCGTCGTCCAATTCACCGGCCCCCGCCAGGTGGAGGTAACCGAGCAGGCCGGAGCCGATCTGCCCCCCGGGCACCTGAGGGTCCGCACCCGCTACTCGGGCATCTCGGCCGGCACCGAACTCACCGCCTACCGAGGGACCAACCCGTACCTGACGCGAACCTGGGACCCCGACGCCCGGCTGTTCCGGGACGGCGCGGCCGGCATCCAGTACCCCGTGGCCGGCTGGGGCTACTCCGAGGTCGGGGAGGTCGTCGAGATCGCCCCCGACCTGGCCGGGACCCCGGGCCTGCCGCAGCCGGGCGACCTGGTCTGGGGCATCTGGGGCCACCGCAGCGAGGGCATCGTCCCCGCCGAGCGCATGATCGGCCACACCCTGCCGGCCGGCCTGGAGCCGCTGGCCGGCGCCTTCGCCCGGGTCGGCGCCATCGCCTACAACGCCGTCCTGGCCGGCGACATCCACGTCGGCGAGGACGTCGCCGTCTTCGGCCAGGGCGTCATCGGACTGCTCACCACCCGCCTCGCCCAGCTCAACGGCGCACGCGTCACCGCCGTCGACGCCCTCGACGGCCGCCTCGAGACCGCCGAGCGCTACGGAGCCCAGCACACCCTCAACGCCCGCACCGACGAGGTGGCCGAACGCATCCGGGAGGCCACCGGCGGCCTCGGCGCCGACCTCGCCATCGAGATCAGCGGCGCCTACCCCGCCCTGCACACGGCGCTGCGCTCGGTCGCCGTCGGCGGCCGGGTGGTGGCCTCCGGCTTCTACCAGGGCGACGGCGTCGGCCTGCGCCTCGGCGACGAGTTCCACCACAACCGCGTCCAGCTCGTCTGCTCCCAGATCGGGGGCGTCCCCCCGCAACTGTCCCACCGCTGGACCGTGGAGCGCCTTCAGCAGACCTTCCTGCGGCTGGTCGCCGAGGGCCAGGTGGACGTCACCTCCCTGGTCAGCCACGTCGTCCCGGCCGCCGACGCCGCCGACGCCTATGTGCTGCTCGACGAGCGCCCCGCCGAGGCGCTCCAGGTCGTGCTGGAATTCTGAACGTCCCGAAAGGCCCCTCATGCTCAAGACCGCGGCGCAGGAACAGCTCCTGCCCGGAGACACCCTGCAAGCCAAGTGGGAGTTCGCCCAGGAGGCGGGCTACGACGCCATCGAACTGCGCGGCAAGGGCGACTTCCACTTCGCCTCCCGCCTCGACGAACTGAAGCAGGCCCGCAAGGACGGCGTGGTCATGCCCACCGTGTGCGTCGACATGCTGCACTTCCTCGGCGCCTTCGACGCGGACCTGCGCCGCGACGCCGTCGACCAGATGAAGTCCCAGCTCACCGTGATCGCGGAGATCGGCGGCCTGGGCGCCCAGACCCCGGCCTCGTACGGCATGTTCTCCCGCCGCCTGCCGCCCTTCGAACCACCGCGCGGCGAGGAGGAGGACCGCGAGATCCTGCTGAGCGGCCTGACCGAACTCGGGGAGCACGCCCGCAAGGAAGGCGTGACCCTCTTCCTGGAGCCGCTGAACCGGTACGAGGACCACATGGTCAACCGGCTGGAGCAGGCCGCCGACCTGATCCGCGCCACCGGCCTTGACTCGATCAGGATCGGCATCGACAGCTACCACATGAACATCGAGGAGAGCGACCCCGCCGCCGCGATCCTCGCCCACGCCGACGTCATCGGCCACGCCCAGGTCTCCGACTCCAACCGCTTCCAGCCCGGAGCCGGCCACCTCGACTGGTCCGCCTGGCTCGGCGCCCTGCACACCATCGGGTACGACGGTTACCTCGCCCTCGAATGCCGGCTGACCGGCGACCCCGTCGAAGCCGTCCGGTCCGTCCCCGCGTTCCTCAAGAGGTCCGGCGCGTGAAGTCCCTCCTGGTCCGACCCGCGCCCACCGCGACCGCAGACCTGACCCTGCGGCGCGGTGCGGCGCGGGTCCTCATCGACAACTGGACCGGCGCCTCGACCGTTCCGTCCCGCACCCTCTACCCCCATCAGTGGAGCTGGGACTCCGCCTTCATCGCCATCGGGCTGCGCCACCTCTCCGTCCGCCGCGCCCAGCAGGAGCTGGAGTCGCTGCTGTCCGCCCAGTGGGCCGACGGACGCATACCGCACATCGTCTTCAACCCTGCCGTACCGGACGACGCCTACTTCCCGAGCCCCGGCTTCTGGCGCTCCTCCACCGCCGGCCAGGTGGCGGGCGCCCCGGCGTCACCCGAGACGTCGGGCATCGTCCAGCCACCGGTGCACGCCCTGGCGGCCTGGCTCGTCCACCGCGCCGATCCCGGGGAGTCCCGCCGACGCGGCTTCCTCACCCGGGTCCGCCCACGCCTCGCCGCCTGGCACGACTACCTCCTGGGCCACCGTGACCTCGGCGGCGGCGGACTGGCCGCCGTGGTCCACCCCTGGGAGCCGGGCATGGACAACAGCCCGTGCTGGGACCAGGCGCTGCGACGCGTGGAACCGGCCGCTCCGGACGCCTTCCGCCGCGCCGACCTGAACCACGGTCATCCCGCCGACAGGCCCACCGACCTGGACTACGGCCGCTACGTCCGCCTGGTGACCGACTACCGCGACGCCGGCTACGACGACCGAGCCTCGCGGCACACCTTCGCGGTGGAGGACCCCTGCTTCAACGCGCTGCTGATCGTCAGCGAACGGGCTCTGGCGGCCATGGCACGGGAGACCGGCGCGGACGACTCGGTGCACTCCGACCGCGCCGACGCACTCACCCGGCACCTGGTGACCCGGCTCTGGGACGAGGACGCGGGCCTGTTCCGCGTCCGCGACCTGGCCACCGACACCCTGGTCGGAGAAGACGCCGTCACCGGCCTGGTGCCGCTCCTCGCCCCCCACCTGCCGCAGCGCGTCGTCAGCCGCCTCGTCGAGACGCTCACCGGCCCGCGCTTCGCCGCACCGGCCACGTCTCTGGTCCCGAGCTACGACCTGACCGGCCACGCCTTCGACGCCCAGCGTTACTGGCGCGGCCCCGCCTGGTTCAACACCGCCTGGCTGATCCACCGCGGTCTGCGCACGCACGGCCGGGAACAGGAGGCCGAACGGCTGCGGCGGGGATTCCTCCGCGAGGCGGGACGGTCCGACTTCGCCGAGTACGTCGACCCCACCACCGGTGCCGCCCGTGGCGCCCGGCACTTCTCGTGGACCGCCGCTCTCACGCTCGACCTGCTGAGTGCCGACCCCAAGGAGCCCACGCCATGACCTCGGCCGACAACCGTGTCCAGCTCGTGCGGGACGCCACCTTCGCCCGTGTCGACGCCGCCGGGGGAATCCACGGCACTCGCGGCACCGCGCCCGACGGACTGTTCCTGCGCGACGGCCGCCACCTCAGCCGCTGGCACCTGACCGTCGACGGCACCGAACCCGTCCCCCTGGTTCCCGCCGACGCCGCGACGGACCACACGGCCGTCTGCGTCCTGACCCCGCGAGGGACCCGGGACAACCCGCCGGCCTACACCGTCTTCCGCGAACAGACCGTCAGCGCCGGTGAGTTGACCGAACACCTGCGCCTGGTCAGCAATCGTCCCGAGCCGGTCACCGCCCGCGTGGAGATCACCGCCGACGCCGACTTCGCCGACCTGTTCGAACTGCGCGGGGACGACCGGCACTACGCCAAGCCCGGCGCCCGGCGCGAGACCCACGACACAGACGACGGCCTGGTCTTCGACTACCGACGCGCCGACTGGCACTCCCGGACCACCGTCGTCAGTCACCCGGCCCCCACCGGCATCGACGCCGTCCCGGACCTGCCCACCGCCCGTACGCTGCGGTGGAGCCTGCCGCTCGCCGCGCACGGCGAGGCCGACCTCCGAGTGACCGTTCGCGCCCGCCCGCACGGACTGCCGAACGGGACGCCCACCCCCGCACGTCCGCCCCGACGAACGACGACACCGACCGACGACCTGACCCGCCCGCGCGAGCGGGGCCTGGCCGAGGACCTGGCCCGCACCTGCGAGCGAGGCCTGGCCGACGTGGACCTGCTGACCATCGCGGTCACCGGCCTGGACGGCGAGGAAGTCGCCGTGCCCGCCGCCGGCATTCCCTGGTTCCTCACCCTGTTCGGCCGGGACTCACTGCTGACGTCGTACTTCCTGCTGCCCGAGCGGCCCGGGACGGCAGCCGCCACACTGAGCGCCCTCGCGGCGACCCAGGGCCGGCACCACGACCCCGTCAGCGGCGAACAGCCCGGACGCATCGTCCACGAAACCCGCCACGGCGAACTCGCGCACTTCCGGCAGATCCCCTACGGCCGCTACTACGGCGCCGTCGACGCCACACCGCTCTTCCTCGTCCTGCTCCACGCCCACTACGAGACGACCGGCGACCCGGCCCTGGCCGTACGGCTGGAGCAGCACGCCCGGCGAGCCGTCGACTGGATGCTCACCGACGGCGGCCTGGACGAGCACGGCTACCTCGTCTACCAGCCCGATCCGAACGGCCTGGTCAACCAGAACTGGAAGGACTCGGCGGGCGCCGTCTGCTTCACCGACGGCACGCAGGCCCAGGGCCCCATCGCCGTCTCGGAAGCCCAGGGCTACGCCTACGACGCCCTGATCCGCACCGCCGATCTGGCCGCCGTGGTCTGGCAGGACCCGTCGTACGCCCGCCGCCTGCGCGACGCCGCCGCAGCGCTGCGCGCCCGCTTCACCACCGACTTCTGGATGCCGGACGCCGACTTCCCCGCACTGGCACTGGACGGCCGGGGGCGCCAGGTCGACGCTCTCGCCTCCGACGCCGGCCACCTCCTGTGGTCCGGGATACTCGACCCGGCACGGGCCCGCCGGGTCGGACAGCGGCTGCTGGAGCCGGACTTCTTCTCCGGCTGGGCGATCCGCACGCTCGCCGCGGGACAGAAGCCCTACCATCCGCTGTCGTACCACCGCGGCAGCGCCTGGCCGCACGACAACGCGGTCATCGCGCTCGGCCTGGCCCGGTACGGACTCGCCGACCAGGTCCGCACCGTCGTGGACGGCCTGGTGGCGGCAGCCTCCCATGACGGATACCGCCTGCCCGAGGTACTGGCCGGCTACGACCGCACGGCCACGGCCCGGCCGGTGCCCTACCCCCACTCGTGCTCACCTCAGGCCTGGGCCGCGGCGGCCCCGCTCGCCCTGCGAACGGCACTGCGCATGCTGTGAAGCACGCGCGCGACAGCAGGTTGCCTCCGTCACCCCCTTGACAGGTTACGCAAGGAGGTGCAGTGTTGCGGTCATCGAACCCGGTGAGCCGGTCCGCTACGAGGAAAGGAAGCCACCGTGGGAACTGAGTCCGCCGTGGACGCGGCAGCAGCGGCACGTCACGCCCGCTTCGGCAAGCTGCCCGAGCGCATCCACTTCCATGAGATGGTCGAGGAGAAGGAAGCCGAGCCGAACGGTGCGGCGAACGCCTCCTACAACCCCGAGGGCGCATGGAACCACTTCTCGTGCCTCGCGCTGGACATGGGCCTCTGAGGCACACGTATGCGCGGGCGCGTGTGAGTACACCCGACGTGCTTGACTGAGCAAGTAATGGTGGGGTAGCTTGATGGTGATGCTGCTCTCCGGAGTCAAGGGAGCAGCACGCCGTCGCGTGGTCTCTCGCGACGCAGAGTCAGGAAGCTCCTCGCCGTGCGCATCCTCTTCTTCAGCGACCCTCTTCGACGACGCCTGCTGCCCCTGCTGCCACTGGCTCGTGCGTTCCGCCGACAGGGGCACGAAGTCGCCTTCTCAACCGCTGCGGAGACGGCCTCCTGGCTTGAGCCGGAGGGCTTCGAACTGCTCCACGCCGGGCCCGGCTCGCACGAGGTGACCGCAGAAACCGCTCGCCGCATCGGCGTCGACATCCTGTTCCGCGCGACGGCGGACCTCGCGGCGGTCCTCGCCGGCGTACGTGTCGACCTCCTGGCGGACGAGGCGCTGCACCGGACCCGGCAGTGGGCGCCCGATCTGGTCATCGCCGAGCACAGCGACCTGGTGGGCCCGCTGGTCGCGAGCGCGCTGCACCTGCCGTGCGCCGTGGCGGTCGCCGGACCCGCGCTGGAACCGGCCGAACTCGACGCCCTCGCGGCGACGGCGAGCCCGCGCTACCTCCGCCGCGGCCTTCAGCCGCCCTCCCGGGTGCCGTCCGGCCACTGGCTGCTGGACCTGTGCCCGCCGAGTCTGCAACGCGCCGGGTGGCACTCCTTCCCCGGCCGTATCCCCATGAGAGCGGAAACGCACCTGGGCTCGGCTCCGTCGGTATGGGCGAGCAGAGACTCTGGCTCCGGCCGGCGAAGGGTACTGGTCGGGTTCGGCGCGGAAGCCGGGACATCGCTCGAACTCGTGCCGGTGATCCGGTCGTTGAGCACACTCGATGTCGACCTCGTGGTGGCCACGGGCAAGGAGGCGGTCGACGACCTCGCATGGGAACCGGACCGGATACGGCTGAGCCCCGGCTGCCCCGCCGCCGAGCAACTGCGAGCCGCCTCAGCCGTGGTGCACCACGGTGGTCCGGACATCACGTTCGCCGCGTTGGCTCGCGGAATACCCGCTGTCGTCGTCCCGGAATCGCCGGAACAGGAGCAGCAGGCGGCCCTGCTCGCAGCTGCCGGAGCGGGCATCGCACTGCCGGCGCGGGAACAGGATCCCGCCGTGATCACCGCGGGGCTGCGGCGGGTGCTGTCGGAGGCGAGCTTCACCGCCGCCGCGTCCCGCATCCGCGACGAGATCGCCGCCATGCCGACGGCGCCGCAGGTGGCACGGCGGCTTGTCGCGACAGTCTCCGCCGAGCGCGGGCGCTGGTCGAGGTCCGCGGCGCGGCCGGCCCGCTCGGGCGACTGAGGTCAGACGGACGCTATGCGCTCCAGCACCTTCGCGGCAGCGGCGATGTCGCAGCCCTCCAGACGCGAGAAGACATGGCGTCGCACGCTCGCGAGATTGGTGGGCCATGCCTGCTTGAGCTGCGTCCACCCGGCGCTGGTGAGCACGGCGAGCCAGGCCCTCCCGTCGTCGGGCGACTTCTCACGGATGACCAGCGACTGCGCCTCCAGCCGGTTCACCACCCGCGTCATGCCGCTCAGTGACAGACCACACATGCCGGCCAGCTCGCTCATCCGCATCTGGTTGTGCGGCGCCTCGGAGAGATGCACGAGGACCATGTACTCGGTACCCGAAATCGGATGCTCTTCCAGCATGTCCGCGTCGACGACCCGGGGCAGGAGTGTGATGACTCTCCCCAGAGCCCGTAGGAAGGCCTCCTCGTCGCGGTTCAAGGGCTTGATGGTCGTCACGTCTGCCATGGCCACAGTGTAAATGCCAGGGCCTCTGCGCAGACCGGGGCGTAGTTAATTGCAGTGGAAACTAATGCCGTGCCCGTATGAAAAGTCGATTGCCGTCCCGGCCCTCAAGAGTCATCTCGCGATTTCGCAGAGATACGTGTCCGGTGGGCCCGACGTCAGTGACCGGCGCTCTGGCCGCCGTCGACGTGCAGGGTCTCACCGGTGACGAAGGGAGCGTTGTCCAGATAGAGGACCGCGTCGACGGCGTCCTGGATCTCGCCCAACCGGCCGACCGGATGCAGAGCCCGCAGCGTGCCGTAGGACTCCGGCGGATGCATGGGCGTCCTGATGATGCCGAGTGCGACCGCGTTGCTGCGGATGCCCCGGTCGGCGTACTCGATGGCGAGGGCCTTGGTCGCGGACTGCAGGCCGCCCTTGGTCAGCGAGGCCAGCACCGAGGGGGTCGCCGAACTGGCGTGATCCACGAGGCTGGTGGTGATCTGGACGATGTGACCGCCGCCCTGCCGGAGCATCTGCTCGACGGCCAGCTGGGAGATGCGGAAGAACCCGGACACGTTGATGCCCGTGACCATGTCGTAGTCGGCCTGCGTGTACTCGTGGAAGGGCTTGGAGAGGAAGACACCCGCGTTGTTGACCAAGGTGTCGATGCGGCCGAAACGCTCGATCCCCGCCGAGATGACACGCTCGGCGGTGGCGGGGTCGGCGATGTCTCCCCGCACGGCGAGGACGTCCGGATCCTGCGAGGGGGCGATGCCGCGGGAGGTGGCGACGACCGCGTGGCCGAGCTTGCGGTAGGCGTCGACCAGGCCGGCACCGATGCCCTGCGACGCACCGGTGATGACGACGACCCTCTGATCGGGATTGCTCATGATGATGCTCCAGAGAGAGGTGATGGGCTCTGGGTTCCCGCCCGACTGACGATACAGACGACCCCCCGCAACCGGTGCGACAACGTGCCGGTGACATCAGCCGAGGTGACCTACGGCTTCCCGGCGGCTCCGGACGTGGTCGACGTCGACGACCGCCTGCGCGAAGGCGGTGGGAGCCTCCTGCGGCACGTTGTGGCCGATGCCGGTCAGTGTCCGGTGCTCGTACTCGCCCGTGAACCGGTCGCGGTACGACGCCCCGTTGCCCGGCGCGGTGAACGGGTCGCGCTCCGCGTCGATCGTGATGGTCGGCACCTTGATGACGGGGCGGGCGGCCAGCTGCTTCTCGTAGCGGTCGTAGCGGCGTTCGCCGTCGGCGAGACCCAGCCGCCAGCGGTAGTTGTGGATCACGATGGCCGGGTAGTCGGGGTTGTCGAACGCGGCGGCCGTCCGCTCGAACGTGGCGTCGTCGAAGTGCCAGGTCGGGGAGACGGTGTCCCAGACGAGCCGGCACAGGTCGTGCCGGTACGTCTTGTCCTCCATGGCGAGGCGGCCCCGTTCGGTGCTGAAGTAGTACTGGTACCACCACGCGTACTCGGCCTTGGGAGGGATGGGTTTCTTCTGCGCTTCCACGTTGGTGATCAGGTATCCGCTCACCGACACCAGTCCCTTGACGCGCTCAGGCCACAGGGCCGCGATGATGTCGGCGGTGCGCGAGCCCCAGTCGAAGCCGGCGAGCACGGCCTTCTCGATCTTCAAGGCGTCCATCAGGGCGACGATGTCCAGGGCCACCACCGACTGCTGTGCGTTGCGGAAGGTCCGGGAGGAGAGGAAGCGCGTGGTGCCGTGCCCCCGCAGATAGGGGGTGATGACCCGGTAGCCCCGCGCCGCCAGCAGCGGGGACACGTCGACGAAGCTGTGGATGTCGTAGGGCCAGCCGTGCAGGCAGACGACCACGGGCCCGTGCGCTGGGCCCGCCTCCGCGTATCCGACGTCCAGCACACCCGCCCGGACCTGTTTCAGCGCGGCGAACGAGGTGTGCGTCCCCGGGGCCACCGTGGGCACCGCCGGAGGCGGGGTGGTGGCGCCGGCGTGGTGCGCGGGTGAGGGCGTCGCGTGCGCCTGGCCTCCGGGCGGCGATGCCGCGGCCACGCCCGTCCCGAGACCGACGGCCTTGTTGAAGGTGCGCCTGTTGATCATGAATGATCCTCCGTCGTGCGGCTCCGAGGGCAGAAGTGACGGTCACGGGCGCTCCCTGGCTTCAGGGGGCCGTCGCCGTGCGAATGCGCGATGGGCATGGCACAGTCATCGTCACTGGCCAGGCGACTGCCCAATTATGGCGCGTCTCCGGTATGACGGCATTCCATGGCGGCCGGGCGGAAACGGATCGGTCACCGGACGGAACGTGTCCGGCTCGCGGGACATGTGCGGAGCACTTCATGTCACGTGTCTCGCCTCTGGGAGGCTGAGCTTCTCAGCAGCGAGGAAACCGGTCCTGGATTCCGCCGGGCGGCGGGCGCAGCCTGTCCGCATGGGAATCAGGCGGAACATCGTGTCGGTGGCTCCCGGTCTCGACCGGCGGCCGGTCACCGCGTCCTCGTCGGTCGAGGCCCCGGTCCGGGGAGGCCCGCGGAGTTCGCCGTGGGTACACGTTCTCCAGGCCGCCGCCGCGCTGGCGGCCGGGATGGGCGTCGGCCGCTTCGTCTACACCCCCATCCTCCCGCTGATGCAGGCGCAGGCCGGACTGTCGGCCGGGGCCGGAGCGAACCTGGCGACCGCGAACTACGTGGGCTATCTGGCCGGTGCGCTCGCGGGCATCCTCGCCCCGCGGCTGGTGCGTTCCCGGGCGGTGCTGCGCGGCTGTCTGCTCGCGCTGGTGGCCACCCTGGCGGGGATGCCGCTGACCCGCAGCGGCGTCGTCTGGCTGATGCTCCGCCTCGGGGCGGGCCTCTTCAGCGCGATGATCTTCGTGATCGCCGTGAGTTCCCTGCTCAGCCATCTCCGCGAGCATCCGGCCCACCTGTCCGGCTGGGCGTTCGGCGGGGTCGGGTCCGGCATCGCCCTGTCCGGCCTGCTCGTCCTCGCCCTGCGCACGGTCGGCAACTGGCAGGCCGCGTGGTGGGCCTCCGCCGCGCTGGGCGCGGCGCTCACGCTCGCCGCGTGGGGTCTGCGTCCGGAGTCCGCCGCCCAGCAGGCCCCCGCGGCGTCCGCTCCGGGGGCGCGGACGAGCGGGCCGCGCACCCACCGCTGGTTCGGCGCTCTTTTGGCGTCCTACACGCTGGAAGGGATCGGCTACATCATCGCCGGTACCTTCCTGGTCGCGGCGATCAACCAGACGTCACCCGGCTGGATCGGCAGCGGTGCCTGGGTGGTGGTGGGCCTGGCGGCCATACCCTCCTCCGCCGTGTGGGCCGGGCTGGGACGCCGCTGGTCCAGGCCGGACCTGCTGCTGGCCGCGCTCGGCGTCCAGGCAGTGGGTATCGCGCTGCCCGCGCTGGTCGGGGGAGTGGCGCCCGCGCTGATCTCGGCGGTGCTGTTCGGCTCCACCTTCATCGGCGTGAGCACGCTGGCGCTGGCGGCCGGTACGCATTTGCGGTTCCCGCGCGCCGTGGCCCTGCTGACCGCCGGGTACTCCGTCGGGCAGATCCTCGGGCCGCTGGTGGCTACGCCCCTGCTGCGTCACGGCTACCACCAGGCCCTGCTCCTGGCCGCCGCCGTCGTGCTGGCCGCGGCGCTGACCGCGTTCGGGCTCCGCATCGGGTTCCCACACACGATGCCGGTGCCGGACGTCGAGCGGAGCGCGGAGACGGGAGCCACCGCCGAGGTCCCGACGGGCCGGTGACCCGCGTCTTGGTACACGGCCGCGCAGATCCGGGAAGACCGTGAACCGATCCGCCGGGTCCGCACGTGTATCCGCTGACAGGCCCCCGCCACCCCACCCCCTCGTGGGTCCTGAACTCGGCTCACGGAACCGGTGAACAGGTGTCCTGAGGTGCTGCACGTCCGAAGAAACGCGTTCCAGAGCGGTAACCCGGTGTGTCTCAGTCGGGCGTACCGCCGTCAGGGCGGACGCAAGGCCGCAGCCAGGGATCCGCTGCCCGGAGTCGCCGACCTGATGACGACTCGGGGTGTCCTCGCGCGCACCGCCCTCGCGTTCCGTCTGACCGTGGTCATCGCCGTCATGTCGTGGACGGTGCCTCCGGTTCCTCCCACCCATCCGGTCCGGTCGTACGGCCTCGTCGGCGGAACGGGCAGTGTGGTCGGGGGTGTCCTCCGCGGTGTCACGGGGGTCGGGCCGGCCGTGCCCGTCCCCGCGTTCCACCTCGGGCAGGTCGAGGACGGGATCACCCATGGAGCCCCGCGGCAGGAGTCATGGGCGGCGGCCTGTGGACGGGCCCTGACCCTGGTGTGGCTTGGGTGCCCGGGACGCGATAGCGCCCCTGGCGGCGGTGCGGTCCTGATCGTCGTCCGGATCGCTCAGTGCGTCAGGATGCCGTGCAGGAGCAGGTCGATGAGGGCGGGGGCCAGGCCGGGGCGCTGTTCGCTGTCGGTCATGACGCTGATCCCGCCGAGGGCCATCAGCACGTCGTGTGCTTCCACCTGTGGCCGGGTGACGTCCTGCCTCGTACCGACGGCGAGGAGATGACGGACCGCCTCGGTGAGGTGGGCCCGGGTGGTCAGCCGCTCGCTCTCGTCGGTCAGTACCACGCGGAGTGCGTCGGCCATGCCGTGCTTGGCCGCCATGAAGTCGATGAAGCGTTCCATCCAGGCCCGCAGCGCCTCCGCCGGGGGCAGGGAGGCGGCGAGTTCCGGCGCGGCGTCGCACAGCAGCCGCACTTCATGTCGGTACGTCGCCTCGATCAGCAGTTCCTTGGAGGGGAACCGGCGGTAGAGCGTGCCGACGCCGACGCCGGCCGCGCGGGCGATGTCCTTGACCGAAGCGCCGGTGCCTTCCCGGGCGAAGGCCTCGGCCGCGGCGCTCAGCAGCCGGTCCTCGTTGCGTCGCGCATCGGAGCGCAGCGGCCTGTCCCGCCGCCCGGCGCCGTCCGTACCGTTGCCGGCCACCCCGTTCCCCTTCCCTCACACCTGTAACCGGAACCGGTTCCGCTTACTGTGCAACCGGAACCAGTTCCGGTTGGGAGGTTACCGCTCGCCCGGGGACCTCCGCGAGCCGCCACGTCCCCCCGCGCCGTGACCGTGAGCGCGGGGGGCGACCACACCAGCCACCGGACCGGGGCTCCATCGACCAGCGGTCCGTCGAGGCCGCGACCACCCCCCCACGGGAGGAAGACACATGACCGCACGACTGCAGAACACGGTGGCTCTGGTGACCGGTGCGAGCAGCGGCATCGGCGCGGCGACCGCGCGCGGCCTCGCCGCCGAGGGCGCCGCCGTCGCCGTGCTGGGACGGCGGCGCGCGCGTCTGGAGGCGCTCGCGGACGAGCTACGGGCCGACGGGGGCACGGCCTTCGTGGTGGAGGCCGACATCACCGACAAGCACCGGGCCGCGAGCGCGGTCGAGAGCGTGGTGGCTGAACTCGGCCGCCTGGACACGGTCGTCAACAACGCCGGCTTCATGGGCGTCGGGCAGGTGGTGGACGCACCGCTGGACGAGTGGGAGCACATGCTGGAGGTCAACGTCCAGGGACTGCTGTACGTCACCCACGCCGCGCTGCCGCATCTCCTGCGCGCGGCGGAGGACTCGCCGCGGCGCGTGGCGGACCTGGTCAACATCAGCTCCACCGCGGGCCGGGTCGCGCGCCCCGGAACAGCCGTCTACAACCTGACGAAGTTCGGCGTCAACGGCTTCACCGAGGCCCTGCGGCAGGAGGTCGGCCAGAAGCGGGTGCGGGTGAGCGTGGTCGAGCCCGGCACCGTGGACACCGAACTGAGCACGCACCTGCGCGACGGCGTACGACAGGCCGTCCAGCGCCAGATCGAGGGCATGGAGCCGCTCCGGCCCGAGGACGTCGCCGACGCCGTGTCGTACATCGTCACCCGGGACCGCCGGGTCGCCGTCAACGAGATCCTGGTACGCGCCGGCGAGCAGACCTGGTAGCGGCCTGCTGGCCCGCCACGGGTCGACGGCCCGGGCCGTCGGACCTCCACCGACGCTCCCGTGCCGGGGCCGAGGGAGCTGTCGGCCCGGCTGCCGAGTTCGGGCGGCCGGGCCGGGGCGGGTTCCTGAGGCCCGCGCCCTGACGTGCGAGCCGCGACACCGGAAGCACGCGCCGCACACCAGGGCTCGCACCGCGAGGACCGGCGGTCTCAGCGCCGCAACGACACCAGCGCGGCGGCGACCCGGTCGGACACCTCGGGAGGCGTCGAGGCGTGCGGGGAGAGCCTGAGCGAGTCGGCGCGCACTGTCGGAGTGACACCCTCGGCGTGCAACGCCTTCGCCACGCGGGACGGTTCGTGCCCCGGCAGGGTGAAGGAGAGGATGCCCGCTCGCCGCGCCGGGTCGGCGGGGGAGAGGACGCGGCCCCCGCACCGCTGGACGGTCTCGACGAGTTCGGCGATCCGCGCGGCGATCGCGGCCTCGATCGCCGCCACGGTGTGCCGCTCGACGAGGCCCAGCGCGGACGCGAACGCGGCGGCCGCCACCGGGCTGAGGTGGGTGATCGACCACCGTCCCGCGTCCCGGGCCGGCGGGTGCGCCGTTCCGTCGAAGAGGCCGGCGTCCTCGACACCCGTCCAGCCGGTGAGGACCGGCTCCATGCGTTCCAGCGCCCGGTCGGACAGCGTGGCGAAGCCGGTGGCCCATCCCGCGCGCAGCCACTTCTGGCCGCCCGTCACCAGTACGTCGGCCGTGTCCCAGGGCATCGCGGACACGCCGAACGCCTGGATGGCGTCCACGATCAGCAGCCGGTCCGGCCCGATCGCCTCGCGCAGCGCCGCGAGGTCGGCGCGGAAACCGGTACGGAAGTCCACGGCGCTGACGGACAGGGCGACCACGTCATCGGTCAGCGCGGCGCGGACCAGGTCGGGGGTGACACCGGTGCCGGGCGCGGGGTCGAGCCAGCGTGGTGTGGCCCGGCCCAGCTGCGCGGCGCGGTGCCAGGGGTAGTGGTTGGCGGGGAAGTCGGTGCGCGGCGCGAGGACCACGCCCTCCCGGACGCCGAGGGCGGCGTGGAACAGGCCGGTGGACGTGTTCGGGAGCAGCACGGTGTGCTCGGCGTCGGTGCCCGCGAGACGGGCGGCCGTGTCCCGCGCGGCCTCCTCCGCACGCATCAGGGCATCCACGGTGGTGTGGTCGGCGGTGGCGGACTCCCCCAGGGCGCGCCCGGTGGCGGCCACGGCATCCCGCGACGGCGGTCCGAACCGCGCGAAGTCGAGGTACCCGGCGGGCGTGTCGAAGTGGGCGGCGTACGACGTGAGCACGGGGCTCGTCCTTCCGGGCCGGTGTGGTGCGGTCGGGGTGGCGCATCGGTTGAACGCCGTGCCCGTGCGGTGGACCGCCTCCTCGCCGCCCACCACACGTGTCGTCACCCGCCCCGCACGGTACGCGGCTCGCACCGCGCGGTCCCCGCCGGGGTAACGGTCCGCCTCCCGGCAGGCGCCCGCCGGACCCCGCCCCGACGGAACGACCCGTCGCCCACTCGTCGGGGGCTCCGTCATTCCGTCCTTCGACCGGTCCCGCGCATCAGCCGGGCGAGGGACTCGTCCAGCCGCAGCATGCCGCTTTCGGCGCCGACCGCCACCCTGTCGAAGGCACGGTCGAGGAAGCGCCGCAGCACGGTGGCCGGCGCGGTCACGATCGTGGTGCCGGTCGGCGAGCTGATCCGGATGTGCAGCGCGCCCTGTCCCGCCTCCAGCAGGTGCGGGCGACGTGGCGCGGGCCACGTCTGTACGTCTCCGAGACCGGCGGGCCGCAACAGGCCCTCCGCGAGGAGATCGCGTGCGAACACCCATTCCACCGGTGGCGTCACACCCGAGTCCACCACCATCCGCACGGCGTAGGGCTCGTCGGCCGCGTAGTGGAAGAACAGTGTGACCGGCACGGTGACCGAACCGTCGAGGAGGACGGTGCCTTCGCAACGGCAGCTGGTGCCCGGCTGTGGGGACGACGCCGGGCCGGGGCGGTGGGGGCAGTGGTGGCTCATGTCTTGCTCATTCGCTCAGGCGCTGCGCCGCAACGGCGCCCGCGGGCACAGCCGACTCGCCACGGGAGCGAGTTGCGGTGAATACCCCCTGACCAACAGATGACTGGTTGTCTTCATTCCGGCGGCCCGGCCGAAGAGACGTTCCTGACATCTCCGGCGGCACGGGCCCCGTCGGCCCCGTTCTCGCCGACCGGACCCCCACCTGTGACCACCACGTCGTAGGTGCGGAAGGTCTCGTTCATCACATGCTCCTGTCCCCGGTGGAGTGCTCCGGCCTACCGGCCGGGGAGCCGGGTGGTGACCTCCTGAAGCACCCACCCGTTGCCGTCCGGGTCGCTGAAGGCGGCGAACGAGCCGTAGCTGGCGCGCTGAGGGTGCGGGCCGCTGACCCGTCCCTCTTCCGTGCCGCGGTGGAACACCCCGCCGGCGTCGTGGAAGATCTCGCCCATCTCGATGCCGCGTTCGACGAGTTCGGCGTGGGCGGCCTCGATGTCCGAGACGATGAGGTGCAGGCCCTGGACGGAGCCGGGTGCGGCCGTGGTGACCCCGGTGCCGAACAGGATCGAGCACTGGGAGCCGGGCGGCGTCAGGTGCACCACGCGGTAGCTGTCGTCGGCCACGTAGTCGACGTCCAGACGGAATCCCGCCTTCTCGTAGAAGTCCTTGGCCCGGTCGACGTCGGAGACGGGCAGCACTACGACTTCGAGCTTCAGATCCATGGTCGCCTTCACTTGTGCGGACGAGGGGTGTCGCGTTGCGGCGTACCGCCGGCGTCACCGACTGAACAGGTGACATCCTGGCAGCCGGTCCGTCACTCGTCAAACAGGTGACGGATTTGTCACCGGTTCGGTCCTCGCCGGACACGTTCTGCGACGGCCTGCGACAGGCCGCCCGGCGGCCTGCCCTGCCCGCGTGCGCCCGAACGGAGTCGTACCTACGCTGAAGAAGCTCGCGTCCTCCCCCAGGGCATCGAACGGGCAGAAGAGGAGACGCGCTGATGGCCAAGGTGCTGTTCATCGTGAGCGGGGCGACGTACTGGGTGCTCAAGGACGGCTCCCGGTACGCGACGGGCTATTGGGCCGAGGAATTCGCGATGCCGTACAAGGCGATCACGGAAGCCGGTCACGAGGTCGTGGTGGCGACGCCAGGGGGTGTGACCCCGAATGTCGACATGATGAGCCTGCGTCCTTCCATGGCCGGTGGCGAGGACGGGGCCCTGGAGTTGGAGGCGATCATCCGCTCGGCGGAGGAGATGCGCCGGCCGCTGAAGCTGTCGGACGTTCGCCTGGAGGACTACGACGCGGTGTACCTGCCCGGTGGGCACGGTCCGATGTCGGATCTGGCGTACGACGCCGACGCCGGCCGGCTTCTGACCGCGCAGTTGGCATCGGGCAAGCCGCTGGCGATCGTCTGCCACGCACCCGCCGCGCTGCTGTCCACCCGCATCCGTGGTGAATCGCCCTTCAAGGGCTACCGGGTGACGGGTTTCAGCAACGACGAGGAGGAGGCCGTCGGACTGGCCTCCAGGGCGTTGTGGCTGCTGGAGGACGAACTCAAGGACAAGGTGGGGGTCGAGTACAGTCGCGGCCCGATGTGGGAGCCGTACATGGTGGAGGACCGCAACCTCATCACCGGGCAGAACCCGCACTCGGCGGCGGTACTGGCGGACCGGCTGCTGGAACTCCTCAAGTGAGGGCGCTTTCGGCCGGCGCGCCGTAGCGCGGAAGTGTTCCACGGGACACCCTTCCCGCGGTGGGGGGGGGGGGGGGGGGGGGGGGGGGGGGGGGGGGGGGGGGGGGGGGGGGGGGGGGGGGGGGGGGGGGGGGGGGGGGGGGGGGGGGGGG
>NZ_JBVHWM010000072.1:0-52992 GCF_055564375.1 Streptomyces sp. NPDC029138 | reverse complement strand
CGCCCGGTTACATTCCGAACCCGGAAGCTAAGCCTCACAGCGCCGATGGTACTGCAGGGGGGACCCTGTGGGAGAGTAGGACACCGCCGAACAATTCTTGAAAAGGTCGGATCCTGAACTTCGGTTCGGGGTCCGGCCTTTTTCTGTTGTGCGTAACGTGTCGTTCACGTTGCGAGCCCAGCATCCCAGACATGGGAACAGCAGCAATGCTCAGGGCCGCCGGCGTCGGAGTCGGTGACGAGGTCGTCGTACCGGCCTTCGGGAACGTCGAGGTCGCCGAGGCCGTGACCCTGGCGGGCGCGCTCCCGGTGTTCGCGGACATAGATCCCGTGACCTACTGCCTCGACCCGGACTCGGTCGAGGCGGCCGTAACTGCCCGTACGGCCGCGGTGGTTGTGGTCCACCGCTTCGGACGGCGCGCCGACATCGGGCGGTTGCACGCGCTCGGGCAGCGCCACGGGCTGCTGGTGCTGGAGCAGGGCGAGTCCGAGGCGCCGTACGACGAGATAGCGCAGCGCAGGGAGCGGGCCGCTTATCTCGACGCCAAGCTGAAGGGCGTACGGACGCCGGACGGCGGGGACGGGCACACCTATCAGCAGTACGTCGTGCGGGTGCCGGGGAACGGCCGGCCGGACCGGGACGCCTTCGCGCGGGCCGTGCGGGCCAAGGGAGTTGAGTGCCGGGTGCCGGTGAAGACGCCCGTGCACCGGCTGCCGGAGTTCCGTCGGTGCGTGTCGTTGCCGCAGACCGAGCTGGCCGCCGACGAAACGCTCGCGCTGCCCGTGGACGCCGCGCTCACCAAGAGGGAGATGCACCGCGTCGTGTCCGCCTGCAACGCCCTGGGCGGTCTGCTTCAGCCCGCCTTCTGACCGGGCACCGAACGAATTTGGGAACTGGGGCCGGCTCGGGGTACAGTTTCTTCGTCGCCGCGAGGGAAACCTCGAAAACGACAGGCCCCTATAGCTCAGTCGGCAGAGCGTCTCCATGGTAAGGAGAAGGTCAACGGTTCGATTCCGTTTGGGGGCTCCAGCAAAAAGGCCCCACCCTTCCGGGTGGGGCCTTTTCGTGCTTCCTCAGGGCTCCTGGTGGATTCCCGGAACCCGCATCGCCAGAATCGCCATGTCGTCGGAGGGGGCGTCCGAGGCGAAACGCTCCACCGCGCGCATGATGCGTGCCGCGACCGCGCCCGCCGTCAGACCCGTGCACGTCGTGAGGACGTCGGCGAGGCCGTCGTCGCCCAGCATGCGTGAGCCCTCCCGGCGTTCGGTGACGCCGTCCGTGACGCACAGGAGCACGTCACCCGGGTCCAGGGTGACCGTCTCCTCGTACAGTTCCAGGTCCTCGATGACGCCCAGCAGGGGCTGGGGTTCGGCCGCGGCCACCACCGTGCCGTCCTGGCGCAGGCGCAGCGGGAGCGGGTGGCCGGCGCAGACCACCTTCAACTCGGCGCTGCCGTCCTCCCGCGGGCGCATCTCGCCGTACAGGAGGGTCAGGAAGCGGCTGCGGTCGCCCTCGTCGAGGATCGCGGAGTTCAGGCGCTCCAGGACGGCCGGGCCGGACAGGCCCTCGCGGGCCAGCAGTCGCAGGGCATGCCGGGCCAGGCCGGTGACCGCCGCCGCGTTGGGGCCCGTACCGCAGACGTCGCCGATGGCGAAGCCGTACGCGCCGTCGCCGATGGGGAAGAGGTCGTAGAAGTCACCGCCGACCTCGTTGCCCTCGCCGGCCGCGCGGTAGATGACCTCGACCTCGACGCCGTCGATCTGCGGCAGGCCCGGCGGGAGCAGGCTGCGCTGGAGGGACTGGCTGATGGCCGTGCGCTCCGAGTACAGGCGGGCGTTGTCCAGGGCGAGGGCGGCGCGGCGGCTCAAGTCCTCGGCGAGTTCCAGGATTTCCTGGCGGAAGTGTTCGTCGGTGGGCTTGCCGAGGGTCAGCATGCCGATGACGCGGTTGCGGGCGACCAGCGGCAGGACGACCGTCTCGCCGCCGACCGCGGAGGCCGTGGCGAGCGTCGGGCCGATGCCGGAGGTGACCTGGCGCGTGGGGCCGCCGGCCAGGCCCAGGCTGCGCATGGAGGTCCGCAGGGCGGCCTGGTGGGCGACCTCGCCCGGGGTCGTCCAGACGCGGGCGCCGGGCGTCGGCACCGGGTCCGGCGCGGGGACCTTCGACAGCAGCGACTTGATGCCGTCGATGAGTTCCTCGTCCTCGTGCAGGACGTACGACAGGTAGGGCTCGGAGGCCTGGTCGGCGATCGTGTAGACCGCGCACCAGGTGGCCAGCGTCGGGACCGTCATCTGGGCCATCAGGGCGAGGGTCTGGTCGCGGTCCAGGGTGCCGGCCAGCAGGTCGGACGCCTCGACCAGGAAGCTCAGGGAGCCGCGGCGCAGGCGTTCGAGTTCGCCGAGGCGGGCCGACTCGACGGCGAGGGCGATGCGGTCGGCGGCGAACTGGAGGCGCAGCGCCTCCTCGTTGGTGTACCGGCCGGGCGCCTCCGCCGCGACGCCGAGGGAGCCGGTGAGGCGGCCCTCGACCTTGAGCGGGACGGTGACGACGGAGCGCATGCCGGTTCCGGCGAGCAGGGGTACGGCCCCGGGGACGGCGGCGAGGTCGTCGTGGACGGCGGGCATGCGGGCGGAGCCGTAGCGGCCGGGGCCCGCCTCGACGGGCACGCGCGCGAAGCGCTGGCGGGCGGAGGGCAGGCCGGTGGAGGCGCGGACCTCCAGTTCCGTCTCGTCGTCGGTGGCGAGCAGGAGGAAAGCGGAGTCGCCGTCGAGCATGTCGCGGGCGCGTTCCACCGTGCGTTGGAGGAGGCCGTCGAGGTCGTCCGGGGCGGGGGAGCCGATGAACACCTCGAAGGGGTCGGTGCTCTGTCCGTCGGCGGACGGGGCCGGGTCGGTGGCCGGGACGCGGGACGGGGTCTGGAGGACGGCGCGCTCGTGGTCGCGGACGAGGAGGCAGACCGTGGAGGGCTCGCCGCCGGTGTCGCGGACCCTGAGGTGGGAGGCGTACACCTGGGCCACGCGGCCGTCGGCGCCGCGGATGCCGTAGCTGCCCTCCCAGCGGGAGAGCTGGAGGGCCTCGGCGATGCCGGTGCCGGTGCCCGGGGTGTGCGGCCAGGCGGCGAGGTCGGTGAGGGGCTTGCCGATGACGTCGTTCGCCGGGTAGCCGAACAGTTCCTCGGCGTCCTCGTTCCAGGCGCTGATGTTGCCCTTCCGGTCGACCTGGAGGACGGCGACGCGGACGCGGCCGTCGGCCAGCGGGAGGAGGTCGGCGGGCAGGGCCGGGCCGGCGGCGCGGGTGCCGACCGCTCGTTGGGGCAGGTTGAGCTGGAACCAGACGTTCTTGTGGGTGGGGGTGTAGTCCACGCCCCAGCGGGTGGCCAGGGCCGCGCAGAGCTGGAGGCCGCGGCCGCCCTCGCGGTCCGGGCTGCTCATGGCGACGGCGGAGCTCTGGAGCGGGACCTCGCGCTCCGGGTAGCGGTCGGAGACCTCGATGCGCACGCCGTCCTCGGTGCGCAGGCACAGCACCTCGGCGTGGGTGCCCGCGTGGACGACGGCGTTGGTCACCAGTTCGCTGGTGAGGACGACCGCGTCGTCGACGATGTCGGCGAATCCCCAGCCCTGGAGGGTGTCGCGGACGAAGGACCGGGCGGTCGCGACCGATCGTCCGACGGGCTCGAAACTGGCAGCCGCGCGCGCGGTGATCACAGAACTCCTCGGCCGGTTGTCGACATGCAGGGCTGCGTGGCCGGCCGGCTCGCTCCGCTGTTGCGGCATCAGCTCGCCCGTCGGCTGTGGCTCCGGGGGCTGTCCCCCGGGGATCAGTCCGGTGGTCATGGTGTCCGGCCGCCCCTCCGATGCCCGCTCGTACTCGTGCCACCGCCCAGACCGGTCGGACCGGTGCGGCTGGACAGCCGCATGCAAGGTTACTTACCTTCGCCGTCCGAGCGGATGCCGGTTGCCGGTGTTTACGCCCCCAGGGTGTGCGGACGATGTGCGAAGCTGCCGAACTGTTATGGCCTGGTTCGGCCGGGGTGAAACACTGGGCAAGCTTCTGATGAAGGTCGGGTCGGGCTGCGTGCGTTCCGTGTACGGCGGGCAGCAGCCCTTGGTGTGGCCGGATCTCGTCTGGCAGAAATACGCAGCAGTAACCGGTACGCGGAAGTAACCGGTATGCCGATGACCGGCAGGCCGGGGCCGAAGCGGCCGAGTACAGCAGTAACGGTCTACCCCTCCGGGAGGGACACAGTGGAGTCTGGCGCGGCGACGCGAGCCACGAAGACGCGCGCGAAAGGCGAACCGTCCCTGGGCAGGAGCGGCGGCACCACCACGGTGGACACGGCTGCCCTGAACCGGCTGCTGGCGGCTCTCCTGTCGATGCGCGACGGGAACTTCCGCAAGCGGCTCACGGTCTCCGGGGACGGCGTGATGTCGGAGATCGCGGCCGTCTTCAACGAGGTGGCCGACCGGAATCTGCATCTGACCGGTGAGCTGTCGCGAGTGCGGCGCATGGTGGGGCGTGAGGGAAAACTCACGGAGCGGCTGGAGACGGGGGCCTGTGAGGGCTCCTGGGCGACGGCCATCGACAACTCCAACGCGCTGGTGGACGACCTGGTCTGGCCGGTGTCGGAGGTCAGCCGGGTGCTCACGGCGGTCGCCGAGGGCGATCTGTCGCCGCGGATGGAGCTGCGGACACAGGCGCCGGACGGCGGCACGGGGCATCCGCTGCGGGGTGAGTTCCTGAAGGTCGGCCGTACCGTCAACAACCTGGTCGACCAGTTGTCGACGTTCACCGACGAGGTCACGCGCGTGGCCAGCGAGGTCGGGACCGAGGGCAAGCTCGGCGGGCAGGCCCGGGTGCGCGGTATGTCCGGTTCGTGGAAGGACCTGACCGAGTCCGTCAACACCATGGCGGACCGGCTGACCGCCCAGGTGCGGGACATCGCGCTGGTGACCACGGCGGTCGCCAAGGGCGATCTGTCCCGGAAGGTGACCGTTCATGTCGCCGGCGAGATGCTGGAGCTGAAGAACACCGTCAACACGATGGTGGACCAGCTGTCGGCGTTCTCCTCCGAGGTCACCCGGGTGGCCCGGGAGGTGGGCACCGAGGGCATCCTGGGCGGCCGGGCGCAGGTGCCCGAGGTGGCCGGTGTGTGGAAGGAACTGACCGACTCCGTCAACACGATGGCGGGCAACCTGACCGCGCAGGTGCGCGGGATCTCCCAGGTGACGACCGCTGTCGCCAACGGTGATCTGTCGCAGAAGGTGACGGTTCCGGCGCGCGGCGAGGTGGCGCAGCTCGCCGAGACGATCAACCAGATGACCGAGACGCTGCGGATCTTCGCGGACGAGGTCACGCGGGTGGCGAACGAGGTCGGCGCGGAGGGGCGGCTCGGCGGGCAGGCGAACGTGCCGGGCGCGGCGGGTACGTGGAAGGACCTGACGGACTCCGTCAACACGGTGTTCCGGAACCTCACCACGCAGGTGCGGGACATCGCGGCCGTGACGACCGCGGTGGCCAGCGGTGATCTGTCGCAGAAGGTCACCGTGGACGTGGCCGGCGAGATGCTGGAGCTGAAGAACACCGTCAACGGCATGGTGGACCAGCTGTCCGCGTTCGGTGCCGAGGTGACGCGGGTCGCGCGGGAGATCGGTGTCGAGGGCGAGCTGGGCGGCCAGGCGCAGGTGCCGGGGGCGGCCGGTACCTGGAAGGACTTGACGGACTCCGTCAACACCGCGTTCCGCAACCTCACCGGGCAGGTGCGCAACATCGCCCAGGTGACCACGGCGGTGGCCAACGGCGACCTGTCGCAGAAGGTCACCGTCGACGTGTCCGGCGAGATGCTCCAGCTGAAGAACACCGTGAACACGATGGTGGACCAGCTGTCGAGCTTCGCCGACCAGGTCACGCGGATGGCCCGGGACGTGGGCACGGAGGGCCGGCTGGGCGGTCAGGCCCGGGTGGACGGGGTCTCCGGCACGTGGAAGGAGTTGACGGACTCCGTCAACTTCATGGCCGGCAACCTGACGTCCCAGGTGCGGCAGATCGCCCAGGTGACGACGGCCGTGGCGCGCGGTGACCTGTCGCAGAAGATCGACGTGGACGCGCGCGGCGAGATCCTTGAGCTGAAGAACACGATCAACACGATGGTCGATCAGCTGTCCGCCTTCGCCGACCAGGTGACGCGGGTCGCGCGGGACGTGGGTACGGAGGGCCGCCTGGGCGGGCAGGCGCAGGTGCCCGGTGTGGCCGGTGTGTGGCGGGACCTGACCGACTCCGTGAACGGCATGGCCGGCAACCTCACGGCCCAGGTGCGCAACATCGCGCAGGTCGCCACGGCCGTGGCGCGCGGTGACCTCTCCCAGAAGATCACCGTGGACGCGCGCGGGGAGATCCTGGAACTGAAGAACACCCTGA
Source organism: Streptomyces sp. NPDC029138 (assembly GCF_055564375.1). NCBI lineage: Bacteria > Bacillati > Actinomycetota > Actinomycetes > Kitasatosporales > Streptomycetaceae > Streptomyces > Streptomyces sp. NPDC029138. Next base: position 46,578 of record NZ_JBVHWM010000072.1, on the reverse strand, counting down.
ACACGATGGTCGACCAGCTGTCGTCGTTCGCCCAGGAGGTCACCAGGGTGGCCCGTGAGGTGGGTACGGAGGGCATCCTCGGCGGTCAGGCCGAGGTGCAGGGTGTCTCCGGCACCTGGAAGGACCTCACGCAGTCGGTGAACTTCATGGCGAACAACCTGACGATCCAGGTGCGCAACATCGCCGAGGTGACGACGGCGGTCGCCAAGGGTGACCTGTCGAAGAAGATCACTGTTGACGCGAAGGGCGAGATCCTTGAGCTCGTCACGACGGTCAACACGATGGTTGATCAGCTGTCGAGCTTCGCCGAGCAGGTGACCCGGGTGGCCCGTGAGGTGGGCACCGAGGGCATCCTGGGCGGCCAGGCGCACGTACCGGGTGTCACGGGCATCTGGAAGGACCTCAGCAACAACGTCAACCTGATGGCCAACAACCTGACCATGCAGGTGCGGAACATCTCCCAGGTGGCCGCGGCCGTCGCCAACGGTGACCTGACGCGGCAGGTGACGATCGAGGCGCGCGGTGAGGTCGCGCAGCTCGCCGACACCATCAACACCATGGTGAAGACGCTGAGTTCGTTCGCCGACCAGGTCACCAAGGTGGCCCGCGAGGTGGGCACGGACGGCATCCTGGGCGGCCAGGCGCACGTGCCCGGTGTGGCGGGCACCTGGAAGGACCTCACCGAGTCGGTGAACCAGATGGCGTCCAACCTGACCGGGCAGGTGCGCAACATCGCCATGGTCACCACGGCCATCGCCAAGGGTGACTTGACGAAGAAGATCGACATTGACGCTCGCGGTGAGATCCTTGAGCTGAAGACGACGATCAACACGATGGTTGATCAGCTGTCCAGCTTCGCCGAGGAGGTCACCCGGGTCGCCCGTGAGGTGGGTACGGAGGGACAGCTGGGCGGTCAGGCACGCGTGCGTGACGTCGACGGCACCTGGCGGGACCTCACCGAGTCCGTGAACGAGATGGCCGGGAACCTGACCCGGCAGGTGCGGGCCATCGCGCGCGTGGCGACCGCGGTGACCCGTGGCGACCTGAACCTGAAGATCGACGTGGACGCGTCCGGCGAGATCCAGGAGCTTCAGGACTACATCAACAAGATGATCGCCAACCTGCGCGACACCACGATCGCCAACAAGGAGCAGGACTGGCTCAAGGGCAACCTGGCCCGGATCTCCGCCCTCATGCAGGGCCGCCGGGACCTGGAGGACGTGGCCTCGCTGATCATGAGCGAGCTGACGCCGGTGGTGTCCGCGCAGCACGGCGCGTTCTTCCTGGCGATGCCGCTCATGGAGGGCAAGGGCGTCGGCAACGGCGAGGACGACTACGAGCTGCGGATGCTCGGCTCGTACGGCTACTCGATGGGCTCCATGCCGACGTCGTTCCGGCCCGGTGAGGCGCTGGTCGGCACGGCCGCGCAGGAGAAGCGCACGATCCTGGTATCGGACGCGCCGAGCGGCTATCTGAAGATCTCCTCCGGGCTCGGCGAGGCGCCGCCCGCGCAGGTCATCGTGTTGCCGGTGCTGTTCGAGGGCAAGGTGCTCGGCGTGATCGAGCTGGCCTCCTTCACGCCGTTCACGCAGATCCAGAAGGACTTCCTCAACCAGATCGCCGAGATGATCGCGACCAGCGTCAACACCATCTCGGTCAACACCAAGACCGAGAAGCTGCTCAAGCAGTCGCAGGAGCTGACCGAGCAGTTGCGGGAGCGGTCGGCGGAGCTGGAGAACCGGCAGAAGGCGTTGCAGGCCTCCAACGCCGAACTGGAGGAGAAGGCCGAGCTGCTGGCCCGGCAGAACCGGGACATCGAAGTGAAGAACACCGAGATCGAGGAGGCCCGGCAGGTCCTGGAGGAGCGTGCCGAGCAGCTCGCGGTCTCGATGCGCTACAAGAGCGAGTTCCTCGCCAACATGTCGCACGAGCTGCGCACCCCGCTCAACTCGCTGCTGATCCTGGCGAAGCTGCTCGCCGACAACGCCGAGGGCAACCTCTCGCCCAAGCAGGTGGAGTTCGCCGAGACCATCCACGGCGCCGGCTCCGACCTGCTCCAGCTGATCAACGACATCCTGGACCTGTCGAAGGTCGAGGCGGGCAAGATGGACGTCTCCCCGACGCGGATCGCGCTCGTCCAGCTGGTGGACTACGTGGAGGCCACCTTCCGGCCGCTGACCGCGGAGAAGGGCCTGGATCTGTCCGTACGGGTCTCCCCGGAGCTGCCGGCGACCCTGCACACCGACGAGCAGCGACTGCTCCAGGTGCTGCGTAACCTGCTGTCCAACGCGGTGAAGTTCACCGACTCCGGGTCGGTGGAGCTGGTGATCCGGCCCGCCGGGGCGAGTGTGCCGCAGTCCATCCGGGAGCAGCTGCTGGAGGCCGGTTCGCTGCGCGCTCCGGACGGCGAGCTGATCGCGTTCTCGGTGACCGACACCGGTATCGGGATCGCGGCCAGCAAGATGCGGGTGATCTTCGAGGCGTTCAAGCAGGCGGACGGCACCACCAGCCGCAAGTACGGCGGTACCGGCCTCGGCCTGTCGATCTCGCGGGAGATCGCGCAGCTGCTCGGCGGTGAGATCCACGCGCAGAGCGAACCGGGCCGTGGCTCGACGTTCACGCTCTACCTGCCGCTGCACCTGAGCGAACTGCCTCCGCAGGGCTACCAGCAGTCCGTGCCCGCGCTGGAGGCCGGCGATCTGGTCGCCTCCGAGGCGCACCGGTCCTCGGAGCTGTCCGCGGTGGAGATCGAGACGCCGGCCGAGGTGAAGTCGTACCAGGAGACGCAGAACGGACCCGCCGCGCTCTTCAGGCGCCGGCGGCGGAGCCTGCCGGCGGACGGGCAGCGGCCCGAGCAGTGGACGGCGGTGCCGGAGCGGGAGCGCGCGCCGCAGAGCCGCGCGGTGCGGTTCGGCGGCGAGAAGGTGCTGATCGTCGACGACGACATCCGCAATGTGTTCGCGCTCACCAGCGTCCTGGAGCAGCACGGCCTGTCGGTGCTGTACGCGGAGAACGGCCGCGAGGGCATCGAGGTGCTGGAGCAGCACGACGACGTGGCGGTCGTCCTGATGGACATCATGATGCCGGAGATGGACGGGTACGCGACGACCACGGCGATCCGCAGGATGCCGCAGTTCGCGGGGCTGCCGATCATCGCGCTGACCGCGAAGGCGATGAAGGGCGACCGGGAGAAGGCGATCGAGTCGGGCGCCTCCGACTATGTCACCAAGCCGGTCGACCCTGATCATCTGCTGTCGGTGATGCGTCAGTGGATGACCGGGGAGTGACCTCCCGGTGACCACGGTGAGCGGATCGGACGGGTGTGCTGTGAACACCGGGGGAACCTGCGGCGGAGGCGGGGAGTTGCTGCATGATGAAGGCCGGGTACGCGCGGGAATCCCGGATTCCGGGAACCATCCGGGGTCTCGCCGCGTTTCCGCTACGTGCACAGTGACATCGCGGTGACAGGGTGTGGCGACAGGCGGGGTGCGGCTACGATGACCGGCACAAGGACGGGCGGCGAAAGGGAGTCGTCCCCTGGGGCGGCGCCCGGTGTACCGCCGGGGCGAGGAGGGCGGGCCATGGTGCAGAAGGCCAAGATCCTCCTGGTCGATGACCGGCCGGAGAATCTGCTGGCGCTGGAGGCCATCCTCTCTGCGCTCGATCAGACGCTGGTGCGGGCATCGAGCGGGGAGGAAGCGCTCAAAGCACTGCTCACGGACGATTTCGCGGTCATTCTGCTGGACGTCCAGATGCCGGGCATGGACGGGTTCGAGACCGCCGCGCACATCAAGCGACGGGAGCGCACCCGGGACATCCCGATCATCTTCCTCACGGCGATCAACCACGGCCCGCACCACACCTTCCGGGGGTACGCGGCGGGCGCGGTGGACTACATCAGCAAGCCGTTCGACCCGTGGGTGCTGCGCGCGAAGGTCTCGGTCTTCGTCGAGCTGTACATGAAGAACTGCCAGCTGCGTGAGCAGGCGGCGCTGCTGCGGCTCCAGTTGGAGGGCGGCGGCAAGGGCGGAGCCGCGGGCAAGGAGTCGGCCGGGCTGCTCGCCGAGCTGTCCGCGCGGCTCGCGGCCGTCGAGGAGCAGGCGGAGGCGCTGTCCAAGCAGCTGGACGACGACTCCGCGGACGCGGCCGCGGTGGCCACGGCGGCCCATCTGGAGCGCAAACTGACCGGGTTGCGCCGGGCGCTCGACGCCCTGGAGCCGGGCGCGGGCGGCGCCGGTGCCTCGGTGCCCTCGCAGAACTGACGTACACGCGGAACTGACGTACGCCGGGGCCACGGTTGTGGATGAGTGTGCGTCAGTTCCGGGCCCCGCCAGGCACGACACGAACGGGTGAAGCTGTGGGCACACGTGTCCGCTGTCGTCTCCCCCGGTAACCTCACACCATGGCCTCACGTCCCTCCGCAGCCAAGAAGCAGCCCGCCAAGAAGGCGGCGGCTCCCGCGAAGGCTCCGGCGAAGAAGGCCGCCGCGAAGAAGGCCCCGGCCAAGAAGGCGCCCGCCAAGAAGGTCGCGGTGAAGAAGTCCGCGCCCGCGAAGCCCGCACCCAGCCCCACGGGGGGCTTGTACCGGCTCGTGCGCGCCCTCTGGCTCGGCCTCGCGCACGCCGTCGGCGCCGTCTTCCGCGGCATAGGGCAGGGCGCGAAGAACCTCGACCCGGCCCACCGCAAGGACGGCATCGCGCTGCTGCTGTTCGGCATCGCGCTGATCGTCGCCGCCGGCACCTGGGCGGACCTGCGCGGACCCGTCGGCGACCTGGTCGAGATCCTGGTCACCGGCGCCTTCGGCCGGCTCGACCTGCTGGTGCCGATACTGCTCGCGGTCATCGCCGTACGGTTCATCCGGCACCCGGAGAAGCCGGAGGCCAACGGGCGGATCGTGATCGGCCTGTCCGCGCTCGTCGTCGGCGTGCTCGGCCAGGTCCACATCGCCTGCGGCTCACCCGCGCGCAGCGACGGCATGCAGGGCATAAGAGACGCCGGCGGCCTCATCGGCTGGGCGGCGGCCACCCCGCTGACGTACACCATGACCGAGGTGCTCGCCGTACCCCTGCTGGTGCTGCTGACCGTCTTCGGGCTGCTCGTGGTGACCGCCACCCCGGTCAACGCCGTCCCGCAGCGGCTGCGGACGCTCGGCGTGCACCTGGGCGTGCTGCGCGACCCCGAGGAGGACCGGCTCGCCGGGGACGACGAGGGCTACGACGAGCAGTGGCGCGAGGCGACGCCCGCGCGCCCGCGCAGGCGCTCCGCCGCGCCGCGGACGTACGACCCCGACAGCGCCGAGGAGGAGGCCCTGTCGCAGCGCCGCGGGCGACCCAGGCGTTCCGCGGTGCCCCAGCCGGACCTACAGCGGCAGATGGACGCCGTGGACGTCGCGGCGGCGGCCGCCGCCGCGCTCGACGGCGCCGTCATGCACGGCATGCCGCCGTCCCCGCTCGTCGCCGACCTCACCCAGGGGGTGAGCGTGGGCGAGCGCGAGGACACCACCCCCGTGCCCGCGCCGGCGCCCGCCGCCGAGCCGGCTCCCGCTCCCGCTCCGGCGCCGGTCCCGGCGGCCCGCCCCAAGCAGGAGAAGCTGACGACCGGCCCCGTCCCGGACCTGACCAAGAAGGCCCCCGAGGAGCCCCGCGAGCTGCCCACGCGCGCGGAGCAGCTCCAGCTGTCCGGCGACATCACCTACGCGCTGCCGTCCCTGGACCTGCTGACCCGCGGTGGCCCCGGCAAGGCGCGCAGCGCCGCCAACGACGCGGTCGTCGCCTCGCTCACCCAGGTCTTCACCGAGTTCAAGGTCGACGCGGCCGTCACCGGCTTCACCCGTGGCCCGACGGTCACCCGCTACGAGGTCGAACTCGGCCCCGCCGTGAAGGTCGAGCGGATCACCGCGCTGACCAAGAACATCGCCTACGCGGTGGCCAGCCCGGACGTGCGGATCATCAGCCCGATCCCCGGCAAGTCCGCGGTCGGCATCGAGATCCCGAACACCGACCGGGAGATGGTCAACCTCGGCGACGTCCTGCGCCTGGCCGAGTCCGCCGAGGACGACGACCCGATGCTGGTGGCCTTCGGCAAGGACGTCGAGGGCGGGTACGTCATGCACTCGCTGGCGAAGATGCCGCACATGCTGGTCGCCGGCGCCACCGGCTCCGGCAAGTCGTCCTGCATCAACTGCCTGATCACCTCGGTCATGATGCGGGCGACACCGGAGGACGTCCGGATGATCCTGGTCGACCCCAAGCGCGTCGAGCTGACCGCCTACGAGGGCATCCCGCACCTGATCACGCCGATCATCACCAACCCCAAGCGGGCGGCCGAGGCGCTTCAGTGGGTGGTCCGCGAGATGGACCTCAGGTACGACGACCTGGCCGCCTACGGATACCGGCACATCGACGACTTCAACCGCGCGGTGCGCGAGGGCAGGGCCAAGACGCCCGAGGGCAGCGAGCGCGAGTTGCAGCCGTACCCGTATCTGCTGGTGATCGTCGACGAGCTGGCCGACCTGATGATGGTCGCCCCGCGCGACGTCGAGGACGCGATCGTGCGCATCACGCAGCTCGCGCGCGCGGCCGGCATCCACCTGGTGCTCGCCACCCAGCGCCCGTCGGTCGACGTGGTCACCGGTCTCATCAAGGCCAACGTGCCCTCCCGGCTGGCCTTCGCCACCTCCTCGCTGGCCGACTCCCGGGTCATCCTCGACCAGCCCGGCGCCGAGAAGCTGATCGGCAAGGGCGACGGCCTGTTCCTGCCGATGGGTGCGAACAAGCCGACGCGTATGCAGGGCGCGTTCGTGACCGAGGAGGAGGTCGCGGCTGTCGTCCGGCACTGCAAGGAGCAGATGGCGCCGGTCTTCCGGGACGACGTCACCGTGGGCACCAAGCAGAAGAGGGAGATCGACGAGGACATCGGTGACGACCTCGATCTGCTGTGCCAGGCGGCCGAGCTGGTCGTCTCCACCCAGTTCGGGTCGACGTCCATGCTCCAGCGCAAGCTGCGCGTCGGCTTCGCCAAGGCCGGACGCCTCATGGACCTCATGGAGTCCCGCAACATCGTGGGGCCGAGCGAGGGCTCCAAGGCACGTGACGTTCTGGTGAAGCCCGACGAGCTGGACGGCGTGCTCGCCGTGATCCGTGGGGAGTCCGAGGGGTGAGGGGCGAAGGGCCGTTCGGCGGACGCGGGTTACGCCGGGTGGCGGGACCGCCGTGACCCACCCGTTAGGGAGCGGCGGGCAACCGTTTCCCTTTGTCGTACGTCCAGTTGAGCGAATGGACAGGTAGGCGTCTCATCATGGGGTACCAGCCTGTCAAACCATCGGATTGTCCGGCCATTCCGATGGCGCACAAATGTCCCACCGTCCGGTTGCCCCACCCTTTCGTACCCCCCCTAGACTGAGCTTCCAGCACAGGTGGCTACACGCTCGAAAGGCGCCCCCGTGTCCATCGGCAACTCCCCTGAAGACGAGCGTCCGTTCCGAGACGAGTCCCAGGAAACCCGACCCTCCGTTGGCCGCGCGTTGCAGCAGGCGCGGATCGCGGCCGGGCTCACCGTGGACGACGTCAGCAGTGCCACTCGTGTCCGTATCGCCATCGTGCACGCCATCGAGGCGGACAACTTCGCCCCCTGTGGCGGCGACGTGTACGCCCGGGGACACCTCCGCACGCTGGCCAAGGCCGTCCACCTCGACCCCGAGCCGCTGATCGCCCAGTACGACGCCGAGCACGGCGGCCGGCCCGCGCCCACCCCCGCCGCACCCCTGTTCGAGGCCGAGCGGATCCGGCCCGAGCGGCGCGGACCGAACTGGACCGCCGCGATGGTCGCCGCGATCGTCGTCGTGATCGGGTTCGTCGGGTTCACCGCGTTCAAGGGCGGCGACTCCGGTGACGGGAAGTCCCAGGTCGCCGAGGGCCTCACGCCCACCCCCGGCAAGTCCGCCTCGCCCACGCCGAAGAAGGAGAAGCCCGCCCAGCCGACCGGCGAGCCCTCCGACAGCGCCATCGCCGCAGCGCCCCAGGACAAGGTGACCGTCCAGGTCAGCGCGCCCAACGGACGCAGCTGGATCTCGGCCAAGGACCACAACGGCCGGATGCTCTTCGACGGGCTGCTGAAGAAGGGCCAGTCCAAGACCTTCCAGGACAGCTCCAAGATCAACCTGATCCTCGGCGACGCGGGCGCGATCGAGCTGTACGTCAACGGCAAGAAGATCGAGGACACCTTCCGGCCCGGCGCGGTCCAGCGCCTCACCTACACGAAGGGCGACCCGGTCGCGGGCTGACGACGGGTCCGGCGGGACGGATGTGTGACGGAGTCGGCCACCATCGGCCAACCCCGTCGACGTGGGCTGTCAGTAAGACAAAGTAGTCTTGAGCCCATGCCTGAACGCCGTACCGTCGCACTCGTCACTCTCGGCTGCGCTCGTAACGAGGTGGATTCCGAGGAGCTCGCAGGCCGTTTGGAGGCGGACGGCTGGCAGCTCGTCGAGGACGCCGCGGACGCCGACGTCGCCGTGGTCAACACCTGTGGCTTCGTGGAGGCCGCCAAGAAGGACTCCGTCGACGCGCTGCTGGAGGCCAATGACCTCAAGAGCCACGGCAGAACCCAGGCCGTCGTGGCGGTGGGCTGCATGGCCGAGCGGTACGGCAAGGAACTGGCCGAGGCGCTGCCCGAGGCCGACGGCGTCCTCGGCTTCGACGACTACACGAACATCTCGGACCGCCTCCAGACCATCCTGTCCGGCGGCATCCACGCCGCCCACACCCCGCGCGACCGGCGCAAGCTGCTGCCGATCAGCCCGGCCGAGCGGCAGGAGTCGGCCGCGTCCGTCGCGCTGCCCGGGCACGGCCCGGCCGACCTCCCCGAGGGCGTCGCACCCGCCTCCGGCCCCCGTGCCCCGCTGCGCCGCCGCCTGGACGGCTCCCCGGTCGCCTCGGTCAAGCTCGCCTCGGGCTGCGACCGGCGCTGCTCCTTCTGCGCCATCCCCTCCTTCCGCGGCTCCTTCATCTCCCGCCGCCCCAGCGACGTCCTGAACGAGACCCGCTGGCTGGCCGAGCAGGGCGTGAAGGAGATCATGCTGGTCTCCGAGAACAACACCTCCTACGGCAAGGACCTCGGCGACATCCGCCTGCTGGAGTCCCTGCTGCCGGAGCTGGCCGAGGTCGACGGCATCGAGCGGGTGCGGGTCAGCTACCTCCAGCCGGCCGAGATGCGCCCCGGGCTCATCGACGTCCTGACCTCCACCCCGAAGGTCGCCCCGTACTTCGACCTGTCCTTCCAGCACTCCGCGCCCGACGTGCTGCGCGCCATGCGCCGCTTCGGAGACACCGACCGCTTCCTGGAACTGCTCGACACCATCCGCGGAAAGGCCCCCCAGGCCGGTGTGCGCTCCAACTTCATCGTCGGCTTCCCCGGCGAGACCGAGTCCGACCTGGCCGAACTGGAGCGCTTCCTGAACGGCGCCCGGCTGGACGCCATCGGCGTCTTCGGCTACTCCGACGAGGAGGGCACGGAAGCGGCGACGTACGACAACAAGCTGGACGAGGACGTCGTCGCCGAGCGCCTGGCCCGCGTCTCCCGGCTCGCCGAGGAACTCGTCTCGCAGCGCGCCGAGGAGCGCGTCGGTGAGACCGTCCAGGTCCTGGTGGAGTCCGTGGACGAGGAGGAGGGCGTCTACGGCCGCGGCGCGCACCAGGCGCCGGAGACCGACGGCCAGGTGCTCCTCACGAGCGGCGCGGGCCTGAGCGTCGGACGTATGGTCGAGGCGAAGGTGGTCGGCACCGAAGGCGTCGACCTGGTGGCCGAGCCGCTGACCGGCTCGCTCGCGTGTAGTGAGGAGGCGGGCAGATGACCGGAGTCCCGGCATCCGCCGCGGGCGGCTCCTCCGGTGCGCAGGGCGCCCGGGGTCCCGCCGCCGCCGACGGCGGAACCCCGTCCGAGGTCTCCGGTTCTGCTTCGGGTCCGGCCACGGCTCCCGAGGGCGGCAAGTCCCCGCGTGGCGGGAAGATCGCGGCCGCGGCCGTCAACCAGGCGAGCGTCTGGAACGTCGCCAATCTGCTGACCATGCTCCGGCTGCTCCTGGTGCCCGGCTTCGTGGCCCTGATGCTGGCCGGCGGCGGCTACGACCCGGCCTGGCGCTCCCTGGCCTGGGCGGCCTTCGCCATCGCCATGATCACCGACCTGTTCGACGGGCATCTCGCGCGCACCTACAACCTGGTCACCGACTTCGGGAAGATCGCCGACCCCATCGCCGACAAGGCGATCATGGGTGCGGCGCTCATCTGTCTGTCCGGGCTCGGTGATCTGCCGTGGTGGGTGACGGCCGTCATCCTCGGCCGGGAACTCGGCATCACCCTGCTTCGTTTTCTGGTCATTCGCTACGGTGTGATCCCCGCCAGCAGGGGCGGCAAGCTGAAGACGCTCACCCAGGGCGTGGCCGTCGGGATGTACGTCCTGGCCCTGACCGGGTGGCTCGCCAGCCTGCGCTTCTGGGTGATGGCCGCGGCGGTCGTCCTCACCGTCGTGACGGGCCTCGACTACGTAAGACAAGCCATTGTGCTGCGCCGGCGGGGAATCGCCGAGCGCGCGGCAGCGTTGGAGGAGAAGGAAGCGTGAGTTCCCGGGCCACCGAACTGGTGCGACTACTGACCGTGAGGGGCGAGACCCTCGCCGTCGCGGAGTCGCTGACCGGTGGCCTGGTAGCGGCGGAGATCACCGGGGTACCCGGCGCGTCCCGGGTGTTCCGGGGCTCGATCACCGCCTACGCCACCCAACTGAAGCATGACCTGCTGGGCGTCGACGCCACCCTGCTGGCCCAGCGCGGAGCGGTGGATCCGCAGGTCGCGGGCCAGATGGCGGCCGGAGTCCGCAAGGCACTGGGCGCCGACTGGGGCATCGCGACCACCGGGGTCGCCGGCCCCGACCCACAGGACGGCCAGCCCGTCGGGACGGTGTTCGTGGCCGTCGACGGACCTCTCACCGCCCGGTCCGGTTCTGCCGGTGGCGGAAAAGTCGAGGCTCTGCGGTTGAACGGCAGCCGTGCGGAAATTCGTATGGAGAGTGTACGGAGCGTACTCGCAGTGCTCCTGGAGCAGCTTGCGGGCGAACAGACTGGGAATGAGCGGGCACAGGATACGGAACGGAACGGGGGGTTTTGATGTTTGCAGCCCTGAGTGAACACGACATCGCTCCCCGCACGGCCGCGGCGCAAGGCGGTACGGTGGGGCGAGAAGGATGCGGCTACGCGGTCCGAGGAGGGAGCCACCGATGATTCTGCTCCGTCGCCTGCTGGGTGACGTGCTGCGTCGGCAGCGCCAACGCCAGGGCCGTACTCTGCGCGAAGTCTCCTCGTCCGCCCGAGTCTCACTCGGCTATCTCTCCGAGGTGGAGCGGGGGCAGAAGGAGGCTTCCTCCGAACTGCTCGCCGCCATCTGCGACGCGCTGGACGTACGGATGTCGGAACTCATGCGAGAGGTGAGCGACGAACTGGCGCTCGCCGAACTGGCCCAGTCCGCCGCGGCCACCGAGCCCGTGCCCACGCCGGTCCGACCGATGCTGGGTTCCGTGTCGGTGACCGGCGTGCCACCGGAACGGGTGACCATCAAGGCGCCCGCGGAGGCGGTGGACGTGGTCGCCGCGTGACCTTCGCGTGCGCGGTCTGACGATCCGGGACGAGTGACGATCCGATACGGCTGAAGCACCGGCCGGCTTCTCCAGGGAGACCTGGGGAGCTGGTGGGGGCTTTTCGTCGCTCTTGGCCCGCTGTGTGCCCGTTTGCCGGTGGTGTGGGGTGCGGTCATCGTGGGAGGGACATGACGGCGCCGAAAACACCGGAGGAAGCGGATGTACGTCGTGAAGAGCCCGTTGGCCGACGGAGACCTGAAGACCGTGTCCGAGGCGCTCCAGAGCGCCCTCGTCGATCTGGTGGACCTGTCCCTGGTCGCCAAGCAGATCCACTGGAACGTCGTCGGTCCGCGCTTCCGCTCCGTCCACCTCCAGCTGGACGAGGTGGTCGACTCCGCCCGCACCCATATGGACACGGTGGCCGAGCGGGCGTCGGCCCTGGGCATACCGCCCGACGGACGCGTGGGCACGGTGGCCTCCGGCAGCGGCATCAGGACCACCCCGGCGGGATGGATCAAGGACGGGGACGCGGTCGGGGCGATGGTGGACGCGCTGGGCTCGGTGATCACCCGGATGCGGGAGCGGGTGCGGGCGACCGGGGAGCCGGACCCGGTGTCCCAGGACATGTTCATCGGGATCACCGCGGACCTCGAGAAGCATCACTGGATGTTCCAGGCGGAGAACGCGTAAGCGGAGTGGCCGGGGTCCGTGCCCTGCGCGGGAAGGCCGCCTTGAACGCCGGACGGGCCGTTCTCCTCCCCGCGCTGCATCAGTGAGCCCTCGGTGCGCCTCCCGTGCCGTAGGGGCGGCGGTCTAGCGTCCGGCTGGAGGTGATGGCGGGCATGGCGGGACGGACAGTGCGCTGGGGACTGGCGCTCGGCCTGGGAGCGGTGTGGTGGTGGGCCGTGCTGCGGCTCGCCGTGGGAGAGGGGTCGGGCGTGCTGGAAGGGGCCGTCGTGGCCGGCGGCTGGGGGCTGAGCCTGCTGCCGGTGCACTGTGTGCCCCAGGGGCGCGCGACCGGGGCGCTGCCGACGGGGCGCTGGGTGGCCGCCTGGCGGGCCGGAGGCGTCACCAGGGCATCGCCACGCCCCCGTTCGGGCGAAGTATCTGGCCCGTCGTGAACGCCGACGCGTCCGACGCCAGGTACAGCACCGCGTGCGCGACGTCGTCCGGTTCGCCGACCCGGCCCAGCGGGGTCATCCGGGTCATGGCGGCCTCGGTGTGCGCCTGTGCCTCGCGGTCGTGCCGGTCGGTCATGGGGGTGCGGATCCAGCCCGGGGCGATGGCGTTGACCCGGATGCCGTGCGGGCCGACCTCGGTGGCCAGCGTCTTGGTCAGCTGCACCACGGCCGCCTTCGCCGCGCCGTAGCAGAGCAGCCCGGCGCCGCCGGTGTCGACCGCGCCGGAGGCCATGGTGACGATGCTGCCGCGGGTCCGGTGGGCGAGCATCAGCCGGGCCGCCGCCTGGCAGGCGTGGAGCACACCCTTGAAATTGACGTCCAGCACCCGGTCGAGATCCTCGTCGCGGGTCTCCAGCACCGGGCTGCTGTGCATGATTCCGGCGATCGCCGCCAGCACGTCCAGCCGCCCGCAGGACCGGATCGCCTCGCCGAGCCGGGATCGGTCGGTGACGTCGAGGACGTGGACTCGTGCCGTACCGCCGCGGTCCTCGATCAGCGCGGCCGTACCGTCCAGGCCGTCCGCGTCCCGGTCGGCACAGTGCACCGTCGCACCCGCCTCGGCCAGCACTATGGCGGAGGCCCGCCCGATGCCCCCGGCGGCTCCGGTGACGAAGGCGGTGCGCCCGCTGAGGTCGTACGCGGTGAGGGCCATGAGGGGACGGTACGAGCATCTCTGACGGACCGTCAATTAGTATGGCGTGGGTGGGCGGCTTGGGTGGGCGGTGTGGGTGTGCGGCTTAGGCGAGGGGGCTGGGGGCTGCTGGGGCCTGTCCACGGCGTCGGACGGTCAGGCGGGCGGTCCAGGTGGGACGGTCAGGTGGTGCGGTCAGCTGGTGCGGCGCGGGTACTTGTCGCGCCAACGCTGGGGTGCGCCCGGTGCCGGGGCGGGGCCCGGCTGGCAGGTGGGGCACCAGTAGGTGGGGCGTTCCTGGGAGCCGTCGCCCTGGTCGGCCACCCGGACGGGGGTGTGGCAGCGCAGGCACGGGCGGGGTGCGCGGCCGTACACGAACAGGTCGTGCCGGTGCAGGCCGGTGGTCTGCCGGACCGGGCGGTCGCGGTTGGTCTCCAGCAGCCGCTTGGCCAGAACGGGCAGCTGCTCGGCGCGGTCCGCGGGGAGCGCCCCGGCCGGCAGCCAGGGGGTCACCCCGAGCAGGAAGCACAGCTCGCTCTTGTAGACGTTGCCGATGCCGGCCAGATTGCGCTGGTCCAGCAGGGCCTCACCGAGCTGGCGCGACGGGTCCGAGAGCACGTTGGCCAGGGCGCGCTCCGGGTCCCAGTCCGGGCCGAGCAGGTCGGGGCCGAGGTGGCCCACGACCCGCTCCTCCTCGGTCGTGCGCAGCAGCTCCAGGACCTGTAGCCGGTAGCCGACGGCCGTACGGTCGGCGGTGCCGAGAACCGCCCGGATCTGGTACGCCGGCCCGCCCCGCCAGCGCTCGCCCGTGCCGTACACCTTCCAGGTGCCCTCCATGCGCAGGTGGGTGTGCAGGGTCAGGCCACCCTCGAACCGGGTCAGCAGGTGCTTGCCGCGCGGGATCGTGTTCAGGACCCTGCGGCCGGTGAGGTCGACCGTCGCGTACTTCGGCACGCGGAAGTCGCTGCGGGTCAGCGCCTTGCCCGCGAGCGCCTCGTGCAGCCGCCGCGCGGCCTGCCAGACCGTGTCACCTTCGGGCATGGGTCAAGGGTGCCATGGGGGGTGGCGGGGGTTTGGGTCGGCGGGGGCGTGGGGTGAGGGGGGCGGGGTCGGTGGGTGGCGTCGGTCGATGGGGGCGGTCGGTGGCATTGCGGGGTGAGGGTGGTGGGGGTCGGCGGCTGTACCGGGGGGCGAGGGGCCGAGGGGGTGGTGGGGGTCGGCGGCTGTACCGGGGGGCGAGGGGCCGAGGGGGTGGTGGAGGTCGGCGGCTGTACCGGGGGCGGGGAGGTGGCGTTGTGTGGTGAAGGGGGTGGGGGTCGGCGGCTGTGTCCGGGGGCCGGGCGGTGGGATCGCGCGGTGAGGTCGGCGGCTGCGGGGCTGCGGGGCTGCGGGGCTGTTGGTCGGCGGCTGTATTGGGCGGACCGGGCAGCGGTACCGCGCCGGTCACGCTGTCGGGCGGGAGCTGGGGGCTGGCCCTGTGCTGGTCATGCTGTCGGCGGGACTTGAGGGCTGGCCCCGTGCCGGTCATGCTGTCGGCGGCACGTGAGGGTGGCCCGTGCCGGTGATGCTGCCAGGCTGGATCTGGGCGGCCGTGTGCCAGCATCCTGTCGGACGGGAGCCGGGGGTGACCCCGGGTCGGGCACCGTGCTGGGCGGGGCCTGGGGGCGGGCGGTTCCGCGTCGGTCGCCCCGAGGGGTGGCACCGTGGCCGCCCCGCCGTCGGGCGTGCTGAATCGTCACGCTCTCAGGCGTAGGCCGCGCGGTGTCGCCACGAATCCCGCTGTCTCCAGGAGGGTGCCCATGGGGGAGGTCAGGGCCTGGGTGCCGTTGATCCGCTCGACCGTGACCGTGCCGAGCGAGCCCGCGCGGGCCGCCGCGGCCAGCGCCTCGGCGGCCGTACGCAGGCGGGGATCGTCCGTCGCGGCCGTGTCCGGGGCGGTCGGCCAGGCCAGCAGGGTCTTGCCGCCGCGCTCCATGTACAGCGTCAGTTCGCCCTCCACCAGAACGACCAGCGAGCCTGCCTTACGGCCCGGCTTGTGTCCGGCTCCGGTCGGCGGCTCGGGCCAGGGGAGCGCGGAGCCGTAGGCGTTCGCGGGGTCGGCGGCGGCGAGGACCACGGCACGGGGGTCGGGCCCGGCGGTGCCCGTTCGACCGTTGCCGTAGCCCCGGTGCGGGGCCGCGCCGTAGGCGGTCGAGCCGTAGCGGGCGGGGCCGCCGCCACGGGGGCCGCCGTAGCCGGGGGAGGCGAACGGGTCGGCCAGGTCGCGGGCCGCCGTGGGGTCGCCGTCGGCACCGGAGTGGTCCTCCGGCGGCCAGGTGAAGTCGCCGTCCAGGCCGGGGTGGCCGAAGCCGCCCTCGGCTCCGTCGAAGGCGCCGGGGGGTGTGTGGCCGTGCGGGGTGCCGGTGGGGCCGCCAGGACCGTGGGGGCCGTCGGGGTCGTCGAACGGGTTCGGGAAGTCCTGCTCGGCGAAGCCGTTCATGGCATCCCGCGCGCCGAAGCCGTTCGCAGTGCCAGGGGCGCCGAAGCCGTGCGGGCGGGCCGGGGCGGGCAGGCCTTCGGCTCGCTCCCGGGCGTTCGCCACCGCGCGGAGGCGGTCCACCGCGCCGTCCATCGCGAACTGGGCCGCGCCCAGTCCCTCGACCACGTAACCGCGACGGGCCTGACCGCTCTCCTCGAAGGCCGACAGCACCCGGTACACCGCCGAGAAGCCGCCCTCGACGCCCTCCGCGGCGACCGCGCCCCGGGTGACCACGCCGTGCCGGTCCAGGAGCGTGCGGGCCAGCGCGTGCGCGCGCACCGTGGCGTCCGGCTCGGCCGCGGGCAGCAGCGACCAGCGGCCGGCGACGGTCGGCGGGCCGGTGCGGGAGGCGGTGCGCGCGGCGGCCGTCAGGGAGCCGTAGCGCCCGCGCGGGACGGCACGCTTGGCGCGATGGGCGGTCGAGCCCGCCGTACGGCCCGAGCCCAGCAGGGACCGCATCGGCGCCAGGGTGTCGTTGGTGAGCCGGCCCGACCAGGCCAGGTCCCAGAGCGCGTCGGCCAGTTGGGGGTCGGTGACGTCGGGGTGCGTGGTGGCGCGCACCTGGTCGGCGATCTGCCGGAAGAACAGGCCGTAGCCACCGGAGAGGGCGTCGAGGATCGACTGGTGGAGCGCGGTCAGCTCCAGCGGGTGCGGTGCCGGGAGCAGCAGCGGGGCCGCGTCCGCCAGATAGAGGGAGACCCAGCCGTCCTTGCCGGGCAGGGCGCCCGCGCCGGCCCACACCACCTCGCCCGCGGCGGTCAGCTCGTCGAGCATCGAGGGCGTGTAGTTCGCCACGCGGGAGGGCAGGACCAGCTTCTCCAGCGCGGAGGCAGGCACGGAGGCACCCTGCACCTGCTCGACAGCCCGCACCAGTCCGTCGATGCCCCGCAGACCGTGGCCCTTGCCGATGTGCTGCCACTGCGGCAGGAACTGGGCGAGCGCGGCGGGCGGCACGGGCTCCAGCTCATGCCGCAGGGCCGCCAGGGAACGGCGGCGCAGCCGGCGCAGTACGGCCGCGTCGCACCACTCCTGACCGATTCCCGCCGGGTGGAACTCCCCCTGCACGATCCGGCCGGCCGCGGCCAGTCGTTGCAGCCCGCCCTCGGTGACCGCCACGCCCAGGCCGAACCGGGTCGCCGCGGTGGCCGAGGTGAACGGGCCGTGGGTACGGGCATACCGCGCGAGGAGGTCGCCCAGCGGGTCCTTGACGGGCTCGGTGAACGCCTCGGGGACACCGACCGGCAGCGCCGTGCCGAGCGCGTCGCGCAGCCGGCCCGCGTCCTCGACGGCCGCCCAGTGGTCGGCGCCCGCGATCCGCACCTTGATCGCCCGGCGGGCCCCGGCCAGGTCCCGCGCCCACTGCGGGTCCGCGCCCCGCGCGACCAGCTCGGCGTCGGTCAGCGGGCCGAGCAGCCGGAGCACGTCGGCGACACCCTCGACGTCCTTGACCCGGCGGTCCTCGGTGAGCCACTGAAGTTCGCGCTCCAGCTCGGTCAGCACCTCGGCGTCGAGCAGTTCGCGCAGCTCGGCCTGGCCCAGCAGCTCGGCCAACAGCCGCGAGTCCAGCGACAGCGCGGCGGCGCGCCGCTCGGCCAGCGGGGAGTCGCCCTCGTACAGGAACTGGGCGACGTACCCGAAGAGCAGGGAGCGGGCGAACGGGGACGGCTCCGGGGTGGTCACCTCGACCAGGCGCACCTTGCGGGACTCGATGTCGCCCATCAGCTCGACCAGCCCGGGGACGTCGAAGACGTCCTGGAGGCATTCGCGGACCGCCTCCAGGACGATCGGGAACGAGCCGAACTCGCTCGCCACCTGGAGCAGCTGGGCCGCCCGCTGACGCTGCTGCCACAGCGGGGTGCGCTTGCCGGGGTTGCGGCGTGGCAGCAGCAGCGCGCGGGCGGCGCACTCGCGGAAACGGGAGGCGAACAGGGCCGAGCCGCCGACCTGGTCGGTGACGACCTGGTCGACCTCGCCCTTGTCGAAGGCGACGTCGGCCGCGCCGACCGGCGCCTGGTCGCTGTCGTACTCGGTGCCGGCCTTCGTGGGCTCCTGGTCGAGCAGGTCCAGGCCCATCAGGTCGGCGTCGGGCAGGCGCAGCACGATGCCGTCGTCGGCGTGCATGACCTGCGCGTCCATGCCGTACCGCTCGGACAGGCGGGCGCCGAGGGCGAGAGCCCAGGGGGCGTGCACCTGGGCGCCGAACGGCGAGTGGACGACGACCCGCCAGTCGCCCAGCTCGTCACGGAACCGCTCCACGACGATCGTGCGGTCGTCCGGGACGTGGCCGCAGGCCTCCCGCTGCTCGTCCAGGTATGACAGCACGTTGTCCGCCGCCCACGCGTCCAGGCCCGCCGCCAGCAGCCGCAGCCGGGCGTCGTCCTTGGACAGTGAGCCGACCTCGCGCAGGAACGCGCCCACCGCGCGGCCCAGCTCCAGCGGCCGGCCCAGCTGGTCGCCCTTCCAGAAGGGCAGCCGGCCCGGCACGCCCGGCGCGGGCGAGACCAGGACGCGGTCGCGCGTGATGTCCTCGATCCGCCAGGAACTCGTACCCAGCGTGAAGACGTCCCCCACCCGGGACTCGTAGACCATCTCCTCGTCCAGCTCACCGACCCGGCCGCCGCCCTTCTTGGGGTCGGAACCGGCGAGGAAGACGCCGAACAGGCCACGGTCCGGGATCGTGCCGCCGGAGGTCACCGCGAGGCGCTGGGCGCCCGGGCGGCCGGTGATCTCGCCGGTGACGCGGTCCCACACCACGCGCGGGCGCAGCTCCGCGAACGCGTCCGACGGATAGCGGCCCGCGAGCATGTCCAGCGTCGCCGTGAACGCCGACTCGGGCAGCGAGGCGAACGGGGCCGCGCGGCGGACCACGGCGAGCAGGTCGTCGAACTGCCAGGTGTCCAGTGCCGTCATCGCGACGAGTTGCTGCGCGAGCACGTCCAGTGGGTTCGCGGGCACCTTCAGCGACTCGATCGCGCCCGTGCGCATCCGCTCGGTGACCACGGCCGCCTGGACGAGGTCGCCCCGGTACTTCGGGAAGACCACACCGGTGGAGACGGCGCCGACCTGGTGTCCCGCGCGGCCCACCCGCTGGAGGCCGGAGGCGACCGACGGCGGGGACTCGACCTGCACGACGAGGTCCACGGCGCCCATGTCGATGCCGAGTTCGAGGCTGGAGGTGGCCACCACCGCGGGCAGCCGGCCGGCCTTCAGGTCCTCCTCGACCAGGGCACGCTGCTCCTTGGAGACCGAGCCGTGGTGCGCGCGGGCGATCACCGGCGGCGCGCCCTGGGCCGCGCCGGAGCCGCCCATCAGCTGGGCGGGGGAGTGGTGCTCGTCCAGGGTCTCGCCGGTGGCCCGCTCGTACGCGATCTCGTTGAGCCGGTTGCACAGCCGCTCGGCCAGACGACGGGAGTTGGCGAAGACGATCGTGGACCGGTGGGCCTGCACCAGGTCGGCGATCCGCTCCTCCACATGCGGCCAGATCGACGGCCGCTCCCCGCCCTCGGAGGCGTCGGCGGCCGGGGAGCCGGCAAGTTCGCCCATGTCCTCGACCGGGACGACCACGGAGAGATCGAACTCCTTGCCGGACTCCGGCTGGACGATCTCCACCTTGCGGCGCGGGGAGAGATACCGGGCCACCTCGTCCACCGGGCGCACGGTCGCCGACAGGCCGATCCGGCGGGCGGGCTTCGGAAGCAGCTCGTCCAGCCGCTCCAGGGAGAGCGCGAGGTGCGCGCCGCGCTTGGTGCCCGCGACCGCGTGCACCTCGTCCAGGATCACCGTCTCCACGCCCGTGAGCGCGTCGCGCGTGGCCGACGTCAGCATCAGGAACAGCGACTCGGGGGTGGTGATCAGGATGTCCGGCGGGCGCGTGGACAGGGCGCGGCGCTCGGCGGCCGGGGTGTCGCCGGAGCGGATGCCGACCCTGACCTCGGGCTCGGGCAGGCCCAGCCGCACGGACTCCTGGCGGATACCGGTCAGCGGGCTGCGCAGATTGCGCTCGACGTCGACCGCCAGGGCCTTCAGCGGGGACACGTACAGCACGCGGCAGCGCTTCTTCGGGTCGGCCGGGGGCGGGGCCGAGGCCAGCTGGTCCAGGGCGGCGAGGAAAGCGGCCAGCGTCTTGCCGGAGCCGGTCGGGGCGACCACCAGCACGTCCGAGCCCTCCCGGATGGCCTGCCATGCGCCCGCCTGGGCCGCGGTGGGCGCGGAGAAGGCCCCCGTGAACCAGCCGCGGGTCGCGGGGGAGAAGCCGTCGAGGGCTCGGTGTGCGGAGCTGACCATGCGTCCATCCTGCACCCACCCACTGACAATCGCCCTGACCTGGGCAAACGGGGCGAACGCTGGGGTGCGGCGAGGTGGGCCGACGGGTGGGCCGGTCGGCCGGACCGGCGAGGGCGGCGGTGCTGGGGTTCAGACGTGTGGGGCGGAGTCGGACCGGGACGGCCGGAGCCGGTGGGGTGCTGGGCCGGGCGGACAATGGGCCTATGGCGGGTTCAGGGGAGCGGGCACGGCACTGGCGGTACGCGGAGCTGCCCGGGGTCGACCTGCTGCGGGCCCGGTACATCCGCAAGACCTTCATCCGGCACACCCACGAGAACTTCGTGATCGCGGCCATCGCCGACGGCGTCGAGGTCTTCCACCACCGCGGCTCCGACGTCTCCGCCGGCGCGGGAGCGCTCGCCCTCGTCAACCCGGACACCCCGCACACCGGCCGGGCCGGAGTCCCCGAGGGCTGGCGGTACGGCGCCCTGTACCCGTCGCCGGACGTGGTCGCCGCGATCGCCGCCGAGACCACCACCCTCCGGGGCGCGCCGGGCTTCGTCAGCCCCGTCCTCGACGACCCCTACACCGTCCGCCTGGTCCACCAGGTGCTGCGCGCCGCCGACGAGGGCAACGCGCTGGCCGCCGACACCCTCCTGCGGGTCGCCGTGACCAGGCTGCTGCGGCTGAACGGCGGCCCCCTGCCCCAGCGGCGGCCCCGGACGGCCGGCGCGCGGATCGCGGCACGCGCGCGTGCGGTGCTGGAGGAGCGGATGGCAGGGCCGCCGACCCTGGAACAGCTGGCCACGGACCTCGGGACCAGCCCGTTCGCCCTGCTGCGGGCGTTCCGCGACGCCTACGGCATGCCGCCGCACACCTGGCTGACCGACGCCCGCGTGCGTCACGCGCGGCTGCTGCTGGACGCCGGGACGACCCCCGCCGAGGCGGCCGTCGCCGTCGGCTTCACCGACCAGCCCCACCTCAACCGGCACTTCGCCCGGATCGTCGGCGTGCCCCCGGGCGCGTACCAGCGCGAGCGCGCCGACCTGGTCGACCGCACCGGGATCGGCGAGCGCACCGGGCTGGGTGTGCACGCCGGCCCGGACGAGCGCAAGAACGTACAAGACGCGGGCTGACGGCCGCCCGTACCGTCCGGGGCGTGGCACAGCACATAGCACTCACGAACCAGACCGCCGACGGCGCGGACAAGCCGGACGCGGCCGTCGTACGGGACGCCCTCGGGGTCGGCGTCGCCGTGGGCCTGTCCGGATTCGCCTTCGGAGTGACCTCGGCCGGCAGCGGACTCGGGCTGCTCCAGACCTGCGCGCTCAGCCTCCTGGTGTTCACCGGAGCCTCCCAGTTCGCCCTGGTCGGGGCGCTCGCCGCCGGCGGCAACCCGTTCACGGCCGCCGCCGGCGCCTTCTTCCTGGGCGTGCGCAACGCCTTCTACGGGCTGCGGCTGTCGCAGCTTCTCGCCCTCCCGCGCGCGGTACGGCCGTTCGCCGCGCAGTGGGTGATCGACGAGACCACCGCGGTGACCCTCGCCCAGCCGACCCGGCGGGCCGCGCGGCTCGGCTTCACCGTCACCGGGCTCAGCCTGTACGTGCTGTGGAACCTCACCACGCTGCTCGGCGCGCTGGGCGCCAGGGCGATCGGCGACACGCGCGCGTGGGGCCTGGACGCGGCGGGGCCCGCCGTGTTCCTGGCGCTGCTCGCCCCGATGCTGAAGACGGCCACCGAGCGTGCCGTCGCGGGTCTCGCCGTTCTGCTGGGCCTCGGACTGCTGCCCGTCCTGCCGGCCGGTGTGCCGGTGCTGGTGGCGGCACTGGCGGCCCCGCTCGCGCTCTTCGTGGAGGGCCGGCGCGGGGAGCGTACCCGGCAGGACGGGCTGGACGGCTCGGAGGAGGACCGGTGAACACCTGGATCGCGATCGGCGCGACCGCCCTCGGCTGCTACGCCGTCAAGCTCGCCGGCCTGCTCGTGCCGGCGCACGCCGTCGAGCGGCCGTACGTGCGGCGGCTCGCCGCCCTGCTGCCGGTCGCCCTGCTCGCCGCGCTCACGGCCCAGCAGACGTTCGCCGACGGGCACGCGCTGGTGCTGGACGCCCGGGCCGCCGGGCTCGGCGCGGCGGCCGTGGCACTGGTGCTGCGCGCTCCGTTCCTGCTGGTCGTCGCGGCGGCGGTGGTGGTGACGGCGGGCGTACGGGCCGTCGGCGGGTGAGGCGGACGGTCGGTGGGTGAGGTGGGCCGTCGGTGGGTGAGCCGGACCGACCCGGTCCGCGGAAGGGCGGGCCCGGTCCGCCGAGGGGTCCGCTCAGCCGACGAAGCGGCCGTGGGCCCGCAAGGTGCACAGAGCTTCGATCGTCACCAGGGAGCGCGCCTCCAGGGCGGGCGCCGGGGCCCATCGGCGCCACCGGACCGGCCAGCCGCCGTCCTCCTCCTGCCCGGCGGCCAGGTGGTCCAGCGAGCGCGTCATCTCGTCGTCCGTGAACCACGCGCGCGCGAGCGAGTCCGGGCTCCGGGCGAAGTCGTGCGGGAAGTGGTGCTCGCCCGGGGCGTAGCCGGACGCGACCGGGAACGCGTCGAGCCGGTCGGGGTCCAGCGCCGCGAGCCGCTGCTTCCGCACCAGGCGGCCCAGCCGGTCGGCGGCGGCCTCCGCGCGCGGGCGGTCGGGAACGGAGTCCAGGAATGTCACGGCGGCCTGCACCTCGTAGGGATGGGACTTCTCCAGGGACTCCACCGCCTGCCAGCAGAAGTCGGTGGCCCGGAACAGCCAGGCGTGCCACACCTCGTTGCGGTGCAGCAGTCCGACGACCGGTCCCGTGGCCAGGAGGTCGCTGGGCGGGTCGTCGACGACCGGGACGAACGGCGCCGTCGGATACCCGCGCTGGCTGGGGTGGATCGCCGGCAGGGCGCCGTCCGGTGTGGAGACGGAGGTCAGATAGCGGCACACGCGCTCCACCCGCTGGCCGCCGCAGCGCCCGATGGCGTCCAGCACGCGCAGGGCGTGCGCGGTGTGCAGGGGCTGGCTGACCGGTCCGCGCAGATCGGGCTCCAGCGCGTGGCCGTAGCCACCGTCCTCGTTGCGGTAGGCGTCCAGTGCCGCTTCCACCGCCTCCGGGCTGCCGCGCAGGAAGTGGTATGCGAACAGATGCTGCTCCAGCAAGCGCGCGGTGAGCCACACGAACTGTTCGGCGCGGAAGAGCGGGGAGCGCGCCGGGGGCGTGGAGGGGAGTGGGGAAGCTCCTGTTTCAGCCATGCGTCAGACCGTAGGACGGAAAGCGGTCTCGGCAGGTGCTCCCGGGCAGGGCCCACCCCCAGGGGCTGGATACTGGAGTCATGCGGTTGACGGTCTTCTGGCAGCGGATGGCGGAACACTTCGGTCCGGGGTACGCCGACACCTTCGCGCGCGATCACGTCATGTCGGAACTGGGCGGACGCACGGTGAACCAGGCGCTGGACGCCGGCTGGGAGGCCAAGGACGTGTGGCGTGTGGTGTGCGCGGTGATGAACGTGCCGGGCGAGAGGCGCTGACACGTCAGCCGAAATGCCGGGCTTGTCGGTGAAGAAGTCGCCGGTACGGCACTGATCTGTCACGAAGATCGCCGCGGGGCGCCGGTTGTCGGTGGCGTGGGCGAGACTGGGCGCGTGGCACCCAACGAGGACCCCCTGGCATCCACTCCCGAGGACGGCGAGCCGTCCCCCGGGCAGGCAGCACCGGCCGCTACGACCCCGCCCGGCCGGCCCCCGGTCTCCGGCGTCGTCGCGCCGGGCGGCCGGATGCCGCGCTGGCTGCCGCGCGCCATGGTGCTCGCGCTCGCGCTGATCGCCGCGTTCCAGCTCGGCAGCTGGGCCTTCCACCAGCTGACCGGACTCTTGATCAACATATTGATCGCGTTCTTCCTGGCCCTGGCGATCGAGCCCGCGGTGAGCCGCATGGCGGCCCGTGGCATGCGCAGGGGGCTCGCCACCTTCCTGGTCTTCCTCGGACTGACCGTCCTCGCCGCCGGGTTCGTCACCTTGCTCGGGTCCATGCTGGCCGGCCAGATCATCAAGATGATCGAGGGCTTCCCGGGCTACCTTGACTCGGTCATCCGCTGGGTCAACCAGACCTTCCACACCGACCTCAGACGGGTGGACATCCAGGAGGGCCTGCTCCACTCCGACTGGCTGCGCAAGTACGTGCAGAACAGCGCGGCCGGAGTCCTGGACGTCTCCGCCCAGGTGCTCGGCGGGCTCTTCCAGCTGCTGACGGTCGCGCTGTTCTCCTTCTACTTCGCCGCCGACGGCCCCCGGCTGCGGCGCGCCCTGTGCTCCGTCCTGCCGCCCGCACGCCAGGCCGAGGTGCTGCGCGCCTGGGAGATCGCCGTCGACAAGACGGGCGGCTATCTGTACTCGCGCGGCCTCATGGCGCTCATCTCCGGCATCGCGCACTACGTCCTGCTCGAGGCCCTCAGCGTGCCGTACGCGCCCGTGCTCGGCGTCTGGGTGGGCCTCGTCTCACAGTTCATCCCCACCATCGGCACGTACCTCGCGGGCGCGCTGCCGATGCTGATCGCGTTCACGGTCAACCCCTGGTACGCGCTGTGGGTGCTGATCTTCGTCGTGGTCTACCAGCAGTTCGAGAACTACATGCTCCAGCCCAAGCTGACCGCCAAGACGGTCGACATCCACCCGGCGGTGGCGTTCGGCTCGGTCGTCGCGGGCACCGCGCTGCTGGGCGCGGTCGGCGCGCTGATCGCCATCCCGGCGGTGGCCACGCTCCAGGCGTTCCTGGGGGCGTACGTGAAGCGGTACGCCGTCACGGACGACCCCCGCGTGCACGGGCGCCGCGGCAACGGCCCGGGCGGCCCCGGGATGCTCACGCGCGCGCGGCGGCTCTGGGCCGGCCGCCGCCCCGGCGGGGAAGAGCGCCCGTAGGCCGCCTCGCGCGATCGTGCCGCCTCAGTACGTCAGGACCGCCCACACGGCGGCCACGGCCACGGCCGCCGCGTAACAGCCCGCCGCCACGGCAACGGTCCGCCGGCGCGTCCGCTCGCTCCACGGCGTACGCGACAGCAGCCAGGCCAGCAGGGGCAGGACGAGGACCGCGTGCAGGCTCACGCCGTGCAGTGGCTTGAGCGGGGCCGTCGAGTGGTAGGCGGCCTCCTGGTGGCCGTTCCGCGTCAGGACGACCCCGCGCGCGATCATCGCCGCACCGGAGGCCAGCGCGACCAGCAGGAGCGCGAAACCGGAGCGCACGGCGAGCGGCATGCCGGCGGGCCCCGCCGGCCGGTGCCGGAAGGACGCGACGGCGAAGACGGTGAGCAGGACCACCAGGACACCGCCGCCCACCGCGAGCGTCATGGACACCACCGTGTCGAAGGGGGTCTCCCTGTTCAGGTGCGAGGGCACCCGGCGCCATGCCTGGAGGGTGATGCCGCCCACCTCCACCACGCAGTCGGCGGCGAAGACCAGCAGCAGGACCGGGCGCAGCCGGTCACCGGTCCGCAGGTACGACGTGACCCAGGTGACCGCGATCAGCGTCACCCCGAACGACAGCCCGAACGTGACGGGCTTGCGCCAGGAGACGGGACCGTCCCAGGGACCGCCGTCGACCGCGAACACCACCAAGTGGACGAGGCCGGACAGGACGAGGAGCAGCCCCGTCGTGTGACAGAGGCGGTCGACGGCGGCACGCGGGTTCTTCATGGACCCAAGGCTTCCGGGCGCGGCCCGCGCGGTCGTCGTCCGGTCGGAGACAACCGTGGTACATCGCCGGGAGCAGGCCGGCCCGTGTCACAGATGGTCGAAGAAGCGGGTCCACCAGGTCGCGTGGCTCTCGTCGGCGAGCCAGGTCACACCGTCGTACGCCGGTGGAGCAGCCGTGGGGGGACCAGCCGGTAGCCGAGCGCGGACAGGGCGGCCGTGATCCGGTCGCGGTCCGCCTCGGACAGCGCTCCGTCGCGTACGGCGTCGTCCAGGTCGTCGTGGCTGTCGGGCGCCGGCGCGGTGACCACGGCCAGACCGCCGTAGTTGCTCAGCCGCACGGCGAGGGGCACCCCGGCCCCGGTCGCCTTGGCCGGGATGTCCACGGAGAAGGAGAAGCTCGCGTCGGCACGGCCCGGGGGGCCCTGGCGGGTGCCGTGTGGCGCGCTTGACACGAAAATCGAACATCCATTCTTATGGGGGCTCAGGCGCGGCTTTCGGTTGGGGATTTCGCCCCGATTCGCGGGTAGATGTCCCTTGGTTATCCACAGGCTGGGCCTGCGTCGGGGCGCATTGTCAGTGGCAGGCGTTAGCGTCTTTGACGTGAAGCGATCGACTCAAGCAAACCGGGTGGAACCCATGGCAGGAACCGACCGCGAGAAGGCGCTCGACGCCGCGCTCGCGCAGATTGAACGGCAATTCGGCAAGGGCGCGGTCATGCGCATGGGCGAGCGGTCGAGGGAGCCCATCGAGGTCATCCCGACCGGGTCGACCGCCCTCGACGTCGCCCTCGGCGTCGGTGGGCTGCCGCGCGGCCGTGTCGTGGAGATCTACGGGCCGGAGTCCTCCGGTAAGACGACCCTGACCCTGCACGCCGTGGCGAACGCACAGAAGGCCGGCGGCCAGGTCGCCTTCGTGGACGCCGAGCACGCCCTCGACCCCGAGTACGCGCGCAAGCTCGGCGTCGACATCGACAACCTCATCCTGTCCCAGCCGGACAACGGCGAGCAGGCCCTGGAGATCGTGGACATGCTGGTCCGCTCCGGCGCCCTGGACCTCATCGTCATCGACTCCGTCGCCGCGCTCGTCCCGCGCGCGGAGATCGAGGGCGAGATGGGCGACAGCCACGTGGGTCTCCAGGCCCGCCTGATGAGCCAGGCGCTGCGGAAGATCACCAGCGCGCTCAACCAGTCCAAGACCACCGCGATCTTCATCAACCAGCTCCGCGAGAAGATCGGCGTGATGTTCGGCTCCCCGGAGACCACGACCGGTGGCCGGGCACTGAAGTTCTACGCCTCGGTGCGTATCGACATCCGCCGCATCGAGACCCTGAAGGACGGCACGGAGGCGGTCGGCAACCGCACCCGCTGCAAGGTCGTCAAGAACAAGGTCGCGCCGCCCTTCAAGCAGGCCGAGTTCGACATCCTCTACGGCCAGGGCATCAGCCGCGAGGGCGGTCTGATCGACATGGGCGTGGAGCACGGCTTCGTGCGCAAGGCCGGTGCCTGGTACACGTACGAGGGCGACCAGCTCGGCCAGGGCAAGGAGAACGCGCGCAACTTCCTCAAGGACAACCCCGACCTGGCCAACGAGATCGAGAAGAAGATCAAGGAGAAGCTGGGCGTGGGTGTCCGGCCGGAGGAGCCCGCCGTCGAGCCGGGCACCGACGCGGCGGTCGCCACCGCGGCGGCCGACGACCCCGCCAAGTCGGCTCCCGCCCCGGCAGCCGCCAAGGCCACCAAGCCCAAGGCCGCCGCAGCCAAGAGCTGACCCGTGACGCGACGAACCGACTGGGCCGAGTACGAGTACGCCACCCCCGGTGCCCCACGGGGGAGGGGCACCGGGGGCCACCCGGACTCCGCCCCGGAAGGTGACGACGGACACCGGGCCGACGGATACAGGGACGACGGGGGCGCGCACGGTGGGCGCGACGAGCACCGTGGTCGTGCCGCGTACGGCGGGCAGGACGCGTACCACGGGACCGGCGGCTACGACGGTGACGGCGGTGCGGACCTGGGTGCCGAGGGCAGCGAGCCGTACGGGGGCGGTTCGCTCGACGGTCGTGGGGCCGGGCGCTCCGGGCGCTCCGTAGGCGCGCGGGACGGTCGCCGAGGGCGTGGCCGCCGGCGCGGCTTCGGTGACGCGTCCGGGCCCGGTCAGGACGAAGGCGCCCCTTCCTCGGCGAGGGACGAGCGGGGGGAGTCTTCAGCGGACCCGGTCGAGCGGGCCCGGGCGATCTGCCTGCGCCTGCTCACCGGGACCCCGCGCACCCGCAAGCAACTCGCGGACGCCCTGCGCAAGCGGGAGATCCCCGAGGACGCGGCCGAGGAGGTGCTGTCGCGGTTCGAGGAGGTCGGGCTCATCGACGACGGCGCCTTCGCGGACGCCTGGGTGGAGTCCCGGCACCATGGCCGGGGACTCGCCCGCCGGGCGCTCGCCCGGGAACTGCGCACCAAGGGGGTCGACTCGGCGCTGATCGAGGACGCCGTCGCCCAGCTCGACTCCGAGCAGGAGGAGGCGACCGCCCGCGAACTCGTCGCCCGCAAACTGCGGGCCACCCGTGGCCTCGACCGGGACAAGCGGCTCCGCCGGCTCGCGGGCATGCTCGCCCGCAAGGGCTACCCCGAGGGCATGGCCCTCCGGGTCGTCCGCCAAGCCCTGGAGGAGGAGGGCGAGGACACGGAGTTCCTCGGGGACGGGGACTTCTGACGGCTCCTCGGGACGGAGACGCGTGACGGCTCCTTGGGGCGGAGGGGCGGACCGGCACCCCGGGGTGGGGTTAACCCCCGCCGCCGACGGTCGGGGTGGCCCCCGTCGCAAGACGCCGGGCCACCGCAGTGCTCTCCCACCCCGCAGCGGCGAGTCTGTACGCGCGCCCAGCGCACGACACAACCGATGCGTACAACAGAAGAGAGCCCGTCCCCATGATGCTGCGTTACGCCGTGCAGTCCGTCCGCGCCCGCAAGGCGGGCTTCCTCGGCGCCTTCGTCGCCCTGATGTGCGCGGCCGCTCTGATCACCGCTTGCGGCACCCTCCTCGACACCGGCCTGCGCGGCACCATCCGTACCGAGCGCTACGCCGCCGCTCCCGTCGTGGTCTCCGCCGACCAGTACGTGCATCGGACCACCGTCAAGCACAAGAAGGGCAAGACCAAGGTCAAGCACAAGGCGAAGCCCATCGCCGAGCGCGCCTGGCTGCCCGAGCACCTGCGCACCACGCTCGCCCGCACCCCTGGGGTGGCCCGGGTCGTCCCCGAACTCACCTTTCTCGCCCAGCCGTTGACCCCGGCCGACACCGGCGGTCGTACCGCCTACGGCCACGCCTGGGACTCCGCCGCGCTGACCCCGTACCGGCTGACGGCGGGCCGCGCCCCCGAGGCCGCCGGTGACCTCGTCATCGACGGGGACCTCGCCGCGCGGGCCCGGCTGCGGTCCGGCGACCGGCTCACCGTGCAGTCCACCCAGGCCCCGCGCACCTACCGGATCACCGGTATCGCCACCCCGGCCACCGCCGTACGCCACCAGACGTCCCTGTTCTTCTCCGCCGGCGAAGCCCGCAGGCTGGCCGCGCACCCCGGCCAGGTCACCGCGTTCGGTGTGCTGCCGGCCAAGGGGACGGACCCCGAGCGGGTGCGCCGGGGCGTGGCGCGGGCGCTGCGCGGCACCACGGCCCAGGTCAGCACCGGAGACGCCCGCGGGCCCGTCGAGTTCCTGGACGCGGCTGCCGCCCGGACCCGGCTGGTCAGCATGGGCGGCGCCATGGGCGGCACCTCGCTGCTGGTGGCGGTGCTCGTGGTCGTCGGCACCTTCGCGCTCACGGTCCAGCAGCGCCACCGCGAACTCGCTTTGCTGCGGGCCGTCGCTGCCACGTCCGGGCAGATCCGCAGGCTGCTCGGCCGGGAGGCGCTGATCGTCGGCGCGGCGGCGGGCACGGCCGGCGCCCTGCTCGGGCTGCCGCTGGGTGGCTGGCTGCACGCGAGGTTCGTCGCCCTGGGCGCCGTACCCGACACGCTCGACCGCACCGTCAGTGTCTTCCCGCCGCTCGCCGCTCTCGCCGCCACCCTGCTCGGAGCCTGGGCGGCGGCCCGGATCGCCTCCCGCAGGATCGCCCGGATCCGCCCGGCCGAGGCCCTGGGCGAAGCCAGGACCGAGCGCAGCCGACCGGCCTGGGGCCGCATCGCCGCCGGGCTGCTGCTCCTCGCCGGCGGAGTCGTCCTCCTCGTCGTCCTCACCTCCCTGCGCAGCGAGCCCGCCTCGACACCCGTGACCTTCCTCGCCGTCGTCGTCCTGTCCGCCTCCGTCGCCCTGCTCGGTCCGCTCCTGGTCAAGGCCGCCGCGCTGCTGCTCGCCGGCCCGCTCCGGCTCACCGGTCACGGCGGCAGGCTCGCCACCGCCAACCTGCGCGGCAACGCCACCCGCATGGCCTCCGTCGTCACCCCCCTCACCCTGCTCGTCGGCATGACCTGCACCGTCCTGTTCGTCCAGGACACCCTCGGCAACGCCGCCCGCGCCCAGGTCCGCGAGGGCGTCCGGGCCGACTGGGTCGTCGCCGCCCAGGGGCCGGGCGTCCCCGGCGAGGCCGCCGAGCGGCTGCGCGCACGGCACGACACCGTCACCGAGGTGGTCCGCACGACCGTCCGCGTCGGCCTCGACAAGTACCCCGCACAGGGCGTCACCCCCGCGGGCCTGACCCGCACCTGGGACCCGAAGGTCACCGCCGGCTCCCTCGACCGGCTCGGTCCCGGCACTGTCGCCGTCAGCGAACTGGCCGCGGACCAGCGGCATCTGAAGCCGGGAAGCACTCTGAAACTCACGCTCGGCGACGGCACGCCCGCCACGCTGACCGTCGCCGCCGTCTACGCCCGGGGTCTCGGCTTCGGCGACCTCACCTTCGCCCACGACCTCGTGGCCCACCACGTCGACAACCCGCTCGCCTCCTCCGTCCTCGTCCGCACGACCCGTACACAGACAGAACTCGCGACTACACTCCGTGAGTTCCCGGGACTGAGAATTCTTTCGCCGGCCGCCGCCGACGCTCTTCAGGCCGATCGGCAGCAGACGAACGCCGAGGTCAACTACCTGGCCATGGGGCTCGTCCTGGCCTTCACCGCCATCGCCGTCGTCAACACGCTCGCCATGTCGGTCGCCGAGCGTGTCCGGGAGTTCGCACTGCTCCGCCTCGCCGGCGCGACCCGCCGTCAGGTGCTGCGCATGCTGCGCACCGAGGCACTGTCCGTCCTGCTCCTCGCCACCTCGGTCGGCAGCGGTATCGCCCTCGCCGTGCTCACCGCGTTCAGCGTCGGCATGACGGGCCGGGCCGCCCCGGCGGTCACCCCGCTGCCGTACGTCGGCGTCGTCGCGGTCGCCGGTCTCCTCGCGCTCGTGGCCGGCGCCGTGCCGGGGCGTGCGGCGCTGCGGGTGCGGGCGGTGACCGTGGCCACGGCGAAGGAGTAGGACGGGCCCCTCGTACGTGCGGTTTCCGGTCAGCGCCGGTCAGGGCGCCCAGCGCCGTTCAGGGCGTCGCCGGGCTCACCGGCAGCCCCTCCGCCCGCCACGCCTGGAAGCCGCCCACCAGGTCCGTCGCCCGGTGCAGGCCCAGCTGGTGGAGGGAGGCGACGGCGAGGCTGGAGGCGTAGCCCTCGTTGCAGATCACCACGACCCGCAGGTCGTGCCCGGTGGCCTCGGGGAGGCGGTGGCTGCCCTGGGGGTCGAGTCGCCACTCCAGTTCGTTGCGTTCGACCACGACGGCGCCGGGGATGAGTCCGTCCCGGTCGCGCAGGGCGGCGTACCGGATGTCGACCAGGAGCGCTTCACCGGCCTGCGCCGCCTCGTGCGCCTCGCGTGCCTCGACGCGCCGGTAGCCGGCACGCACGCGTTCCAGCAACTCGTCGATGCCCAGGGGTCGTTCCGCCGTCACACGGGCGCCCCCCGGCTGCTCGATCGTGCCGCTCACTGCCAGTCCTCCGGGCGTTCGACCTGCTCCAGGCGCAGCACCTGGCCCGTGCGACTGTAGCGGCGGATCCGGGGCAGCGGCGGGTAGTAGGCGTGGACGGAGATCGCGTGTCGCTCGCCGGACTCGTTGAGCACCTCGTGCACATGATGGCGGCCGAAGCCGCGGCCCTGTCCGGCGGGCAGTCGGCGTACGCGGTCCACGCCCTCGGTGAGTTCCAGGGTCTTCCAGCCGTCGGTGGGCAGCCGGGCGGCGAGGGAGTTCTCCGTGAGTTCGCCCGCAGCGGTGAGGAAGGCACCGACCGAGTCGGCGTGGTCGTGCCAGCCGGTGCCGGTACCGGGCGGCCAGCCGATCAGCCAGGCCTCGCTTCCGCCGGGGCCCTGCAACCGCAACCAGGTGCGGCCCTCCGGATCGAGCGGCAGGGAGGCGATCAGCTCGGCGTCGGCCGCCGTACGCCGGACGAAGTCGAGGAGGTCCGCCTGGGTGGGCGCCGGGCCGGGGACAGCGGAGACGGACGTGGACAGGGAAGGGGAAGCGGAAGAGGAGGGGACAGACACGTACACCGTCCTGAGGAGCGTTCGCGGAACGGGCGCACGACGGCGCCCGGAAAGGGAAGGATGCGAATTCAGCAGGACGGACGACACACGCAGCCCGCATAGCGGACGAGGTCCATATGGACCCTCCGCCACAGGCGCACACAGGTGTCGGTCACGATCCGGAGTACAGCACTGCTGCCGCACTGCGGTCAACCGAGTGTCAGCCTGTGGACGGGGGTGCGAGGAGGTGCGGTCGGCGCGTGCGGGAGCCTCCTACGGAGCACGGCCGGCGCGTGCGGGAGCCCTCTTCGGGGCACGGTCGGCGCGCTCGGGAAGGCGTCACCGGGGTCCGCCGTCGGTTTGAAAGCGGGCCTGTCGTCAGCGTGCGCCCGAGCCGGCCTCCGCCGCTGCCTTCTTCCCCTTCTCCCTGTCCGCCTCCCTCTCCTTCTCCCTCTGTTCCGTCTCCTCGGTCTGCACCGCGCCGCCCACCGTGGCCTCGGCCGCCGCGTACAGGTCGGCCGGGCGGACCCCGCTCAGCGCGGTGACCAGGTGGCCGTCGGGGCGCACGAGCAGCACGCTGTGCGCCGGCGCACCCGGGTAGCTCTCGGCCACCAGCAGCTCGGCGGGGTGCGGCAGCGCGGTCACGGCGGCCGCGAGCCGGGGCATCACCCCGGCGGACATCCAGTGCTTGCGGTCCCAGACACCTGTACCGGGCGCGATCAGCACGACGAGCAGCGCGCCACGGCCGAGCCGGTCGCGCAGCTGGACGAAGGACCCGTCCTCCGCCGTGACCCGGACGTCGGTGACCGGTGCGCCGGGCGCGGTCTCGACCGGGATCTCGCCTTCCAGCCGCCGGGGTGCGAGCGGTGAGTCGGCGTAGGTGCCGGACGCGCCCAGCGGGCCGCGGCCCAGATGGCCGTCGGTGAACAGCGCGTCGTGGTTGCGGGCCGCGCCCGGCACGATGCCGCGCAGCCCGCCCCCGCCGCGCAGCACCGGCAGGGCCTGGTCGGCGGCGCGCAGCCGGGCGGCGACCAGCGCGCGCCGCTCGGTCTGATAGCTGTCCAGCAGGGCCTCGTGCGGGCCGTGGTGCCAGGCCGTGGCCAGCTTCCAGGCGAGGTTGCCGGCGTCCCTGAGGCCCTCGTCGAGACCCTGGGTGCCGAGCGCGCCGAGCAGGTGGGCCGCGTCCCCGGCGAGGAAGACCCGGCCGGCGCGCCACCGGCGGGCGAGGCGGTGGTGCACCGTGTGGACGCCGGTGTCGAGCAGCTCGTACACGGGTGACGTGCTGTCCGTCCAGCCCGTGAGGGTCTCACGGATGCGGGTCAGCAGCATCTCGGGTGTCACCAGGTCCTTGCCCGGTGGCAGCAGCCAGTCCAGGCGCCACACGCCGTCCGGGAGGGGGCGGGCGGTCACCTCCCCGGCCGAGGGCCCGGACGACCGCCACGGCGGCATCCGATGGAGCAACGCGTGACCCGCCCACGGAAGTTCCGCGCGCAGCGCGGCGACCGCGTGCCGCTCCACCGCCGTACGGCCCGGGAAGCGGATGTCCTGGAGTTTGCGCACGGTCGAGCGGGGGCCGTCGCAGCCGACCAGGTAACTGCCGCGCCACCACGTGCCGTTGGGGCCACGGGTGTGCGCGGAGACGCCGGAACGCTCCTGCTCGATCGCGTCCAGGCGGCTCTCCACCACCGTCTTCACCAGGGGCTCCGCCGCGATGGCCGCTCGCAGGACACCCGTGAGCACATGCTGGGCGATGTGCAGCGGCGCGGACTCGGTCTCGGTGAAAGTGATCTCGCTCATCACCTGCTTGCGCCTGACCGACCGCCAGCCGGCCCAGCGCACGCCCTGCTCCGCGAGCGCGATTCCGGTCAGCCGCTCCAGCAGGGCGGCCGTGTCCTCGTGCAGGACGACCGTGCGTGCCGGACGGGGCTCGTCCTTGCCGACGCCCTCGTCCAGCACGATGGACGGCACCTGCTGACGCGCCAGCGCCAGGGCGAGCGTGAGCCCGACGGGCCCCGCTCCGACGATGATCACCGGGTCCACGGTGTGGCGCCCCCTGCTCGTGGCGATGCCTTGACGGAGACAAGTGAACAGGAAGGTGAAGCGGGGTGCACGATCACACAACGTATGCAACCCATTGGCAGAGTTTGCGTCAAGCGACCGGGGGCAGTGGCGATCATGCCACTGCCCCCGGGTGACGCATTCGGGTCTGACCTGGCGTCAGGCCGCGGTTCCCGTGCCCGCGTGGCCGGGGATGTCCACGGTCTCGTCGGCGCCGAGCACCGCCCCGGTCGACTTCTTCCCGCGTCGCAGCCGGCCCTCCAGCCAGCTCGCGAACGAGGTCAGCGAGAAGTTGATGATCACGAAGATGACGGCCACCACCGTGAAGGAGGCGATGGTGTTGGCGCCGTAGTAGCCGCTCATCGTGCTCGCCGAAGCGAGCAGTTCGGGGAAGGTGAGGACGGCGCCGCCGAGCGCGGTGTCCTTCACGATGACCACGAGCTGGCTGACGATCGCCGGGAGCATCGCGGTGACCGCCTGCGGCAGCAGGATGAGCCGCATCACCTGGTTCTTGCGCATACCGATCGCCATGGCCGCCTCGGACTGGCCCTTCGGCAGGGCGAGGATGCCCGCGCGGACGATCTCGGCGAGCACCGACGCGTTGTACAGCACCAGGCCGGTCACGACCGCGTACAGCGGACGGTCGTCGGAACTCACGTCGGTGTACTGGCTGTACAGCTCGTTGCCGAAGATCATCAGGACCAGGACGGGGATCGCGCGGAAGAACTCGACCACGACCGTGGCCGGGACCCGCACCCATATGTGGTCCGAGAGCCGTGCGATGCCCAGGACGGCACCCAGCGGCAGCGCGACGACCATCGACAGGGCCGCCGCCTTCAGCGTGTTCTCCAGACCGGGCCAGATGTACGTCGAGTACGCCTCGGAGCCGCTGAAGAACGGCTTCCACAGCGCCCAGTCCAGCTGGTTCTTCTCGTCCAGGGACGTGTAGACCCACCAGAGGACGGCGGCGAGCGCGACGATGAAGAGCGCCGTGTAGAGGATGTTGCGCCGTTTGGCGCGCGGTCCCTGGGCGTCGTAGAGGACCGAGGTCATCGCTTCACCGCCACCTTCTTGCCCACCCAGCCGAGGATCAGACCGGTCGGCAGGGTCAGGCAGCAGAATCCGAAGGCGATGATCGCGGAGATCAGCAGCAGCTGGGCCTCCTTCTCGACCATGTCCTTCATGAGCAGGGCCGCCTCTGCGACGCCGATCGCGGCCGCCACGGTCGTGTTCTTCGTCAAGGCGATCAGGACGTTGGTCAGCGGGCCGACGGCTGCCCGGAAGGCCTGCGGCAGCACGACCAGGAACAGCACCTGGGAGAAGCTCAGGCCGATGGCCCGCGCGGCCTCCGCCTGGCCGACCGGCACCGTGTTGATGCCGGACCGGATCGCCTCGCACACGAAGGCCGACGTGTAGAGGATCAGCCCCAGCACCGCGAGCCGGAAGTTGATCGTGTCGGTGTCGTGCGCACCGAGGGTGATGTTCAGCGTCTGGTAGAGGCCGAGCGAGGAGAACAGGATGATCACCGTGAGCGGGATGTTCCGCACGATGTTCACGTAGGTGGTGCCGAAACCGCGCATCAGCGGTACCGGACCCACCCGCATGGCGGCCAGCAGAGTGCCCCAGACCAGGGAGCCCACGGCGGACAGCAGCGTCAGCTGTACCGTCGTCCAGAAGGCGCCCAGTACGTCGTAGTCGTCAAGAAAGTCGAACACGTCTCCCGCGCTTTCGCGTGTAGGGATGCCCGGATGCGCCGCCCTCGAGGACGGCGCATCCGCCGGGCGTTGCCTCAGCTCTTGATGTCGCCGATCTTCGGCGCGGGCTCGTTCTTGTAGCCGGCCGGGCCGAAGTTCTTCTTCACGGCCGTGTCCCAGGAACCGTCGGAGACCATCTCCTCCAGCGCCTTGTTGATCTTGGCCTTGAGGTCGCTGCCCTTCTTGACGCCGATGCCGTAGTTCTCGTTGGTCATCTTCAGGCCGCCGAGCTTGAACTTGCCCTTGAACTGGGACTGGGCGGCGTAACCGGCGAGGATCGAGTCGTCCGTGGTCAGAGCGTCGATCACCTTGTTCTGGAGACCGGTCAGGCACGCGGAGTACGTCGGGTACTGCTGGAGCTGCGCCTTGGGCGCCAGCTTCTCCTTGACGTTCTGCGCCGAGGTGGAGCCGGTGACGGAACACAGCTTCTTGTTGTTCAGGTCGGCCGGCGACTTGATGCTGCTGTCGTCCGCGCGGACCAGCACGTCCTGGTGGGCCAGCAGGTACGGCCCGGCGAAGTCGACCAGCTTCTGGCGCTCCGGGGTGATCGAGTAGGAGGCGGCGATGAAGTCGACGTCACCGCGCTTCAGCATGGTCTCGCGGTCGGCGCTCTTCGACTCCTTCCACTCGATCTGGTCGGCGCCGTAACCGAGCTTCTTGGCGACATAGGTGGCCACGTCGACGTCGAAGCCCGAGTAACCCTGCGGGGTCTTCTGGCCGATGCCCGGCTGGTCGAACTTGATGCCGATGGTGATCTTCTTGCCGCCGCCGGAGGAACCGGCGCCGTCGTCCTTCTTGTCGCCGCCGCAGGCGGTTGCGGTCACGGAGAGGGCGAGGAGGACGGCCGAGGCGGCGGTGACCTTGCGGAGCTTCATGGTGAACATCCTTCTGAGTGGTGAGGAACGAGTCCCTGAGGCAGGGGTGACGCGGACCGGGCGGGGCGTGCGGCGGGCGGCGGTACGTGGGCCGGGCGGTGCGTGCGGACTGGTGGCGTGTTCGGCCTGGCGGTGGGTGTGCTGGGCCGGTGCCGTCAGTGGTGCAGGATCTTGGACAGGAAGTCCTTGGCCCGGTCGCTGCGCGGGTTGCTGAAGAACTGGTCGGGCGTGGCCTCTTCGACGATCCGGCCGTCCGCCATGAAGACCACGCGGTTCGCGGCCGATCGCGCGAAGCCCATCTCGTGGGTGACCACGATCATCGTCATGCCCTCGCGCGCGAGCTGCTGCATGACCTCCAGGACCTCGTTGATCATCTCGGGGTCGAGGGCGGAGGTCGGCTCGTCGAACAGCATGACCTTCGGCCCCATCGCCAGCGCCCGCGCGATCGCGACCCGCTGCTGCTGGCCACCGGAGAGCTGGGCGGGGTACTTGTCGGCCTGCGTGCCCACACCGACCCGGTCCAGCAGGGCCCGGGCCTTCTCCTCGGCCTGCTTCTTGTCCGCCTTGCGGACCTTGACCTGACCCAGCATCACGTTCTCGAGCACGGTCTTGTGCGCGAAGAGGTTGAACGACTGGAACACCATGCCGACGTCCGCCCGCAGTCGCGCCAGCTCGCGGCCCTCGTGCGGCAGGGGCCTGCCGTCGATCGTGATCGTGCCCGAGTCGATCGTCTCCAGGCGGTTGATGGTGCGGCACAGGGTCGACTTTCCGGACCCGGAGGGCCCGATGACCACGACGACCTCGCCGCGGGCGATCGTCAGGTCGATGTCCTGGAGCACGTGCAACGCGCCGAAGTGCTTGTTGACGCTCCTCAGGACGACCAGTTCGTCGGACGTGGCCACATCTTCCTTGGCCACCGATACATTGGTCATCGCTCTCAGGCTCCGTCCTCCTCGGGTTTCCGAGGACAGTAGTGAGGGGCTGTGACCTGCGTCATCACATCTGAGGGAGATCTGAGCATCACGATCCGATAGCAATCGGACACATGTCGTAGTACTTGTCGCCGGTGCGCGTATCGGCCGGGTAACGGAAGCGACGGGCAACCCGAACCCTCTTGACGTCGTCCTTGTCCATCAGCGTCACTGCCATGGTGCACGCGCGCGTGTGCGTGATCTACAAGGCCGACGCGAACCGAGACCGTACGACCGCTGAACCGGAGGGGGCCGGGATGAGACTGCTCCTCGTCGAGGACGACAACCACGTCGCCGCGGCGCTGTCGGCCGTCCTCGCGAAGCACGGCTTCCAGGTCACCCACGCGCGCAGCGGTGAGGAAGCCCTCCAGGCGCTCGTCCCCGAGGGCAACGGCTTCGGTGTCGTCCTGCTCGACCTCGGCCTGCCCGACCAGGACGGCTACGAGGTCTGCGGCAAGATCCGCAAGCGCACCAGCACTCCGGTGATCATGGTCACCGCCCGCTCCGACGTCCGCTCCCGCATCCACGGGCTCAACCTGGGCGCCGACGACTACGTCGTGAAGCCGTACGACACCGGGGAACTGCTCGCGCGCATCCACGCCGTCAGCCGGCGCACCGCCCACGAGGACCCGGCGACCGGCGGCGAGAGCGCCCTGCTTCTCGGCCCGGTCCGGATCGAACTGCCCACCCGCCAGGTCAGCGTGGACGGTTCGGTCGTCCAACTGACCCGCAAGGAGTTCGATCTGCTCGCCCTGCTCGCCCAGCGGCCCGGCGTGGTCTTCCGGCGCGAGCAGATCATCAGCGAGGTCTGGCGCACCAGCTGGGAGGGGACCGGCCGCACCCTGGAGGTGCACGTCGCCTCCCTGCGCGCCAAGCTGCGGATGCCCGCGCTGATCGAGACCGTACGCGGCGTCGGCTACCGGCTCGTCGCCCCGGCCGCCTAGCGGGGACGGGTGCGCACACGCCTCCTCCCGCTGCTCATCGTCCTGCTGGCGGCCGTCCTGCTCGCGCTCGGCATCCCGCTCGCCGGCAGCGTGGCCGCCGCACAGCAGCAGCGGGTCGTGGTCGACCGGATCGACGACACGGCACGCTTCGCGGCGCTGGCCCAGTTCGTCACCGAAGGGCCCAGCGGACCCCACCGCACCGCCACGGACGAGCGCGGGGAGACCCTGCGCAGCGAACTGGAGAGCTACTACGGCGTCTACGGCATCCGCGCCGGTGTCTTCTACCGCAACGGCTCCCCCATGGCCAACGCGCCCGGCGACTGGTTGGTACCGCGGGCGGGGGAGGTCCGCAGGGCGTTCGGCGAGGCGCTGCTCAGCCGGCGCAGCCATGACCCGCGGCAGGTGTGGCCCTGGCAGCGCGGCCGGCTCGTCGTCGCCTCGCCGGTGATCCGGGACGGGGACGTGGTCGCGGTCGTGGTCACCGACTCGCCCACCGGACAGCTGCGTTCCCGCATCCTGCGCGGCTGGCTGTTCATCGGGGCCGGCGAGATCGCGGCCATGCTGCTCGCCGTCGGCGCCGCGCTCAGGCTGACCGGCTGGGTGCTCAGGCCGGTCCGGATCCTGGACGCCACCACCCACGACATCGCCACCGGGCGCCTGAAGTCCCGGGTCGCGGCCGCCGGCGGGCCGCCGGAACTCAGACGGCTGGCCCGTTCGTTCAACGAGATGGCGGACAACGTCGAGGCCGTGCTGGAGCAGCAGCGCGCCTTCGTCGCCGACGCCTCGCACCAGCTGCGCAACCCGCTCGCGGCGCTGCTGCTGCGCATCGAACTGCTCGCCCTCGAACTCCCGGAGGGCAACGAGGAGATCGCCTCGGTCCGCACCGAGGGCAAGCGTCTCGCGCAGGTCCTGGACGACCTGCTCGACCTGGCGCTGGCCGAGCACGCCGAGGCTGACCTCGTGCTGACCGACATCGGCGCGCTGGCCGAGGAACGGGTGGCCGCCTGGGCGCCGGCCGCCCGGACCAAGGACGTCCGCCTGACCGGCGACTGCCCGCCCACCACCGGCTGGGCCGACCCGATAGCCCTGTCCAGCGCCTTGGACGCGGTGATCGACAACGCCGTGAAGTTCACCCCCGAGGGCGGCACGGTCGAGGTCGTCGTCGCGGCCGACGGCGACACCACCACGGTCGTCGTCACGGACACCGGGCCGGGCCTCACCGACGAGGAACTCGCGCGCGTGGGCGACCGGTTCTGGCGCAGCGGCCGGCACCAGAACGTGAAGGGCTCGGGCCTGGGGCTGTCCATAACCCGCGCCCTGCTCGCGGCGGGCGGCGGCTCGATCGACTACGCCCACCACGAGCCGCGGGGGCTGCGGGTGACGGTCCGGGTGCCACGGCACCCGGAGACCGGCGGGAGCGCCGCGGACGCCGTCATCTAGGCTCCGCCGAGGCCGGCCGGCCGCGGGATTCCCTTCCATGCCTCCCTGAGGCCCATATGGTCCTCCGGGATTCCCTTCCCGGGCTTCCCTCGGCCCCTCATGGCTTCACCGAGAGGCCCCTATGACGCCACCGGTAGGCCCTTATGCGCCACGGGCAGGGCTTTATGGCGCCACCGGCAGGCCCTTTGGCTGCATCGACAGCCCTTATGGCTTCGCCGACCGGTAGTACCGCCGGGCGCCCTCCTGCAAGGGCAGCGGATCGGTGTAGATGGCGGTGCGCAGATCGACCAGCTGGGCGGAGTGGACATGTGCGCCGATGCCGTCCCGGCTCTTGATCACCGTACGGGTCACCCACTCGGTCAGCCGGGGGTCCACGTCCGTACGGGTCATCAGCAGGTTGGACACGGCGATCGTCGGCACCTGCGCCCCCTGCTGCACGTTCGGGTAGGCCGACTCCGGGATGTTGGTGGTCCGGTAGTAGCGCGCGCCCTCGCCCTGGGTGTGCAGCCGGGCGACGAGGTCGTCGTCGATCGACAGGAACCGGAACCCGCCCTTCCGTGCCAGCGCGTCCAGCCCCTTCGTGGGCAGGCCGCCGGACCAGAAGAAGGCGTCGACCTTGCCCTCCCGCAGCCGCGCGGGTCCGGTGTCGATGCCGTCCGCGACCGGCGTGATGTCCTTCCGGGGGTCGATACCGGCGGCCCGCAGCACCCGGTCGGCTATCAGCCGCACCCCGGAATCGGGCAGCCCGGTCGCCACCCGCTTGTGCCGCAGGTCCGCGATGCTCCGGACGTCCGAGTCGCGGGGGACGATGAGGTGCACATAGTCGTCGTAGAGCCGGGCCACACCGCGCAGCCGCCCGGCGCCGCTGCCGTGCCGCAGCTCGTACGTCGCCACGGCGTCGGCCGCCGCGATGGTGAAGTCGGCCTGCCCGGTCGCCACCCGCTGGACGTTCTCCTGGGAGCCCGCGCTGTTGAGCAGCTTCACCCTCAGGCCCGGCATGTCCCGGCCCAGCTCGGTGCGCAGCCGCTCGCCGTACTCCTGGTAGACCCCGCGGGGCGTACCGGTGCTGAAGACGATCGTTCCGCTCGGCGGCTTCTCGCCCAGGGGCAGCAGCCACCACAGCAGCAGCCCCAGGGCGACGGCACCGACGGCCGCGCCTTGCAGCGCTCGGCGCCTGCCGAGCCGGGGGAACACCTTGGACATGCGGCGATCCTGCCAGGCGACGCGCGCCACTGGCCAGGGCCGGGGTCACTCCGGGGACCGGGGACCGGGGAGCCGATGCCACGGGGTCCGCACGGGCCGGCGGGCGTTGTCAGTGGCCGCCGTTACAGTCGCCGTATGAGCACTTCGCCCGCCGACCGCACGAGCACGTCGCCCGCCCACCTCGTCCGTGAGTTCCACCACGCCTTCGGCCTCGACGC
Source organism: Streptomyces sp. NPDC029138 (assembly GCF_055564375.1). NCBI lineage: Bacteria > Bacillati > Actinomycetota > Actinomycetes > Kitasatosporales > Streptomycetaceae > Streptomyces > Streptomyces sp. NPDC029138. The sequence continues at coordinate 4,728 of NZ_JBVHWM010000072.1, read as the reverse complement.
CCGCAGCACGCCGACGGAAGTGGACCCGGGCCTGGCCGCTCACCGCGGCGAACTGCTCGCCGAGGAGGCCGCGGAGGTCGCCGAGGTCGCGGTGGAGGGGCCGCTGGACCGGCTCGCGCACGAGCTGGCCGACGTGGTGTACGTGGCCTACGGCACGGCCCTGGTGCACGGCATCGACCTCGACGAGGTGATCGCCGAGGTCCACCGCGCCAACATGAGCAAGATCGGCCCGGACGGGACGGTCGCCCGCCGGGCCGACGGCAAGGTGCTCAAGGGGGAGCACTACCGGGCGCCGGACGTGTCGGCCGTACTGCGCCGCCAGGGCTGGATACCGGGCGGCGCGGCCTGACGTCCGGGCCGGGTCCTACGAGGACAGTACGAGGACAGCGAGCCGTACGCCGGCCTCGGCGGTGACACCGGCGGTGCCGTGGAGGCCGGCCGTGGCCTCGGCGCGCCGAGCGCGGCCTTCACGTGTCCGGCGGTGGTGACGGAGGCGCGCACGGGCGTGCTGCACGTTCGGGTAGGCCGACTCGGGGATGAGGTGCCGCCCGCCGTGAAGGCGCCCTTGAGGCGCGCCCGACAACGCGCGAACTCAGCGGCCCGTCAGGTCAGGCCCGTGCCGCCGAGGCGGGTCAGCAGATGCGCGAGGCGGTCGATGTCCGCCGCGGGCCACGCCGGGGCGGTGAAGACCTCGGCGGCGGTCTCCTCCGCCGTGGCCCGCATCTCCGCCAGCCGCCTCCGGCCCGTCCCGGTCAGCGCCGCGTACGCCACGCGCGCGTCCCGGGCGTCCGTCTCCCGGGTCACCAGGCCGATCCGCTCCAGCGGAACGAGCCCGCGCGTCACCCCCGAGGCGGTCAGCCCCAGCGCCTCGGCGAGGTCCACCCGGCGCATCCGGCCGCCGGGCGCCTGCGCCAGTCGCAGCAGCAGGGTGAAGTCGGCGAGGCTGACGCCGTGCAGGCCGCTCAGGCGGGAGTCGAAGCGTCGTACGAGCGCCGACTGGGCCCGTACCAGGCGCAGCGCCGCGTCCAGGGCCTCACTCACGGTCCACTCTCTCTCGCGTCCCTTGCCCACTCCTTGAGTACTCAAGTTTATGGCGGACGTCAGGAGCCGGTCGTCCGCGCGGCGCGGCGCTGTCGCTTGCCCAGGGGTGCCTGGGACAGGTCCTCGGCGGTGGTCCGCAGGTGCTTGAAGCCGTAGCCGCGCCCGGTCAGCCAGGACTTCGCCGCCTCCTCGGCCCGTTCCGTCGCCTCCAGGACGTCCTCCTCCTTCTCTCCCGTCGCGGAGAAGCGGAAGACGAAGGCGGGCCGGGCGGCGATGTCGTAGGTGAGGCTCCCCTCGGGGGTGAAGGCGGCGCGCAGGACGTCGTGTTCGGCGGCGTCGGCCAACAGGGCGGCGCGCTGGGCGTCGGTGAGGGCGTCGAAGGCGCCGCGGACGGTGATGCGGAAGGTTCGGGTGCTCATTGCGCGACCTTAGGCACGGCGGGGGTGACTCCTCCACCGGGTTTCCCGGGGCACGGGAGCGCCAAGTGCCTTGCGCGGATGCCGTCGGGTCGGGCCGGTCGGCGGGTCCGGGCGTTGGCGGGGCGGACACCGGGCGAGGTCCGGATCGTCTGTTCACCTGGCCGGAGGGACGGTGCTTCCCTGGAACCGTGAGGAATCACGGGGGATGGAGGGCGGGTGGACGTCGGGGAAGCGACCGCGCCCGTGGTCGCGGTCGTCGGAGTCGTCGGCACGTTGCTGTCCGCGCTGCTGACCCAGCGCGCGGCCGACCGCAGCCGCCGGCGCGAGCAGGAGCGCGCCGAGGAGGTGCGGGAGCGGCGCCGGCAGGCCCAGGAACTGCGGGTGTGCTACGTCGCCCTGAACACCTCCGCCCGGCAGTATCTGGCCGCGCTGACCGACCAGTTGCACGCCCTGGGCCGGGACGAGGAGGTGCGCGCCGTACGGCAGCGGCTCACGGAGGCACGCGACCAGTACCGGGACGTGTACGCGGAGGCCCAGATGCGGATGCCCGACCGGGTGCTCGATCTCGCGGGCGGCCTCAGCCACGACCTCGGGGCGGTGTACGGCATGGTCCGGCGCCTGGAGGACGGAATCCCGCGCGCCGGTGACTCACCGGCCGCGGTGCGGGAGAGCATCGACGAACTGTGGGGCCGGCTGCGCGGGATGCGGCACGAGATGCGCTCCGAACCGGGTGCGTTCCGGGCGGATTCCGGCCGATGAGGAGGCCGGGGCGGGATCTTGTCGCCGTACGCGCCGAGGGTCGGCACAGTACGGCGCGGACGGCGGACGCGGAGGGGCAGACGGTATGAACGAGGAGCGTGCGGGGTCGGCGGAGCGGCTGCTCGCCCTGATCGGCGAACACCGGGACAGCCTCCGGCAGGCGCTGGGCGACGAGCAGCACGCGGTGCTGCTGGCCCGGCTGACGGCGCTCGCCGAAGCGCCACCGGACGACGACAGGGCGGTCCGCAGGGCACTCCACGGCGTCAGGCTGGTGCTGCTGAAGCTGCCGCTGGGCCATCCGGTGCGCCGGGAACTGGACTCCCCGCGTGGTGCCGTGACGCTGCCCGGACCGGGGACCGTGGCCGGTGCACAGGAGCTGATGGCCTGGTTCCGCCTCCCGCCGCCGACGCGCGGACCGGCGTACGAACCGGCGTACGGTCCGGGCCCCGAGCGGGAGCGGCTGCTGCGGGAACCCGCCCTGTCGGCCGCCGAGGCGCGAGCCCGCTGTGGTGGCGCGCCACCCCCAGAGCTGATCAGACTGCGTGCTCCGGACGACAGCGACCGCTACCCGGAGTTCCAGTTCGCCCCGGGCGGCGGCACGCCGTACGGGGTCGTCCTCGAAGTCAACCGGCTGCTCCTCGCGGACATCGACCCGTGGGGGGCCGCGGCCTGGTGGTTCAGCGGCAACAGCTGGCTGGGCGGTACCCCCGCGGCGCTGCTCGGCCGGCTGCCCGACCACCGGCTGGCAGGCGCGGCCCGCGAACTCGCGGAGGGGGAGTGATGAGCGGCTTCTTCCCCATGATCGACCTGAAACTGCGTCCCCACCGCCGGGTGATCGCGGCTGGGACGGTGCTGTGGCGGGTGCACCAGTCCCGCTACGCGCCGGACGAGTTCAACCCGAGACTCGCGGACATCCACTTCGAGGGAGGCCGCTTCGACGGCACGGTACTGGACACGTACCACAGCCTGTACCTGGCGGAGAGCGCGCTGACGGCGCTGGCCGAGAGCGTGCTGCGCTCGCGGCCCTTCGAGCCGCCCGTCGGCGAGCGCACGATCCCCTACCGCACGGTCTGGCAACGGTCCCTGAGCTGTCTGCGCACCCGGTACGACCTGACCCTCGTCTCGCTGATCAGTGGCGCGGACCTGGCCGCCGTGTGCCAGGACACCACGCTTCTGGAGGACGAGAGCAACTATGCGCGGGCCCGGCGCTGGTCGAGCGAGATCCGGGCGCAGGCGTCCGACGCCATGGGCCTGATCTGGGAGTCCCGGCGCAACCGGTCCGAACACGCGCTGGTGCTCTATCACGACCGTTGCGCGGGCCCGGACGGCAGGCCGCTGGAGGTGCTGACGGAGAGGGGCATCCAGGATCTCGGCTCGGAGGAGGGCTGGGAGCGGGCCAACGAACTCCTCACGCCGCTGCGGGCGAGAATCGCCAAGCCCGAGCCGTGAGACCCCGGGGTCCGAGCCCGGACCCCGGGGCCAGGGATGCTCAGCCGGTGTAGCCGGCGAAGACCCGCGTGTAGTCCCATGCGGACTGGCTCACGCCGGAGCAGCTGTCGGCCGGGCCGCCGGTGCAGGGCCGGTCGCGGTTGGCGGACCAGAAGGTCAGCCGGGCCAGGTGGTGCTGCTGGGCGTAGGCGAGGATGGTGCGGAAGTCGTTCACCGTGACGGTCTCGTTGTTGTCGGTGATGCCGTTCATGGACGAGATGCCCATGTCCCGGTAGGCCTGGTCGTCGCTGTAGTGGTACGCGTTCTTCAGCGCGTTCTTCAGCCCCTCGGCCGCCTGCACGGTCAGGTTGCCCATGTTCTGGCCGGCGCCGCCGAAGTCGAACGGCATGATGGCCCAGGCGTCGACGGTCAGCCCGGACGCGGCGGCCCGGTTGATGAGGCTGGTGTCGGGGCCGCTCTGCCCGGTGCCGATGGTGATGTACACCTTCAGGCCGGGGTTGTTGGCCTTCACGGTCTTCAGCGCGTCGACCGTGCGCTGCTGCACGGTCCCGTTGCTGTAGGCGTCGGCCTCCAGGTCGATGTCGATCGCCTTCAGGCCGTAGGTGTTGATGACCTTCTGGTAGGCGGCGGCGAGTTCGCCGGCGCTGGAGCAGGAACTCTCCAGCTTGTTGCCGCTGTAGCCGCCGAAGGACGGGATGACGTCACCGCCGTTCGCCCGCACGGTGTTGACCGTCTGCTGGTCCACTCCACCGGTCAGCGGACGGCTGCCGTCCCACTGCGGGTTGCAGTAACCGTTGCTCAGCACGAAGGCGAGCGTGAACCACTTCACGCCCGTGGCCTGGGTGATGGTGCTCGGGTCGGGCGGGCTGCCCCAGCCGTTGTACAGGTACGGCGCCACCGCCATCGGCGCCGAGGGGGTGTCGCCGCCACCGGCCGCGGGCGCGTTCCACTTCTGGTTGGCGCCGCCGGTGCAGCTCCAGATCTGTGTCCGGGTGCCGTTGGCGGAGTTGTTGTCGGTGACGTCCAGGCACTTGTTCGCCTGGGGGTTGACGATGTCGTG
>NZ_JBVHWM010000071.1:0-53789 GCF_055564375.1 Streptomyces sp. NPDC029138 | reverse complement strand
AGTCGTCGGGTGGCCCTGGGGGGCCGCGTGCGGCCGTGCGCGTCCGCGCGGACGCGCACGGCCGCACGCGGCCCCCCAGGGCCACCCGACGACTTACGGAGAATCCCATGACCCACCCTGAGACCGGGCCCATCGTCCTCGTCGCGCGCATGCAGGCGCGTCCCGGCAAGGAGCAGGAACTGCGGGACGCGCTGCCTGCTCTGGTGGCCGCTACCCGGCAGGAGGACGGTTGCCTCACCTACGTGCCGCACCAGGGCCTGGACGACCCCGGGCTGCTGGTGATGCACGAGGTGTGGCAGAGCGAGGAGCACCTGCGCGCCCACGCGGGAAGCGACCACCTGCGGCGGTTCGCGGAGCTCGCGGAGATGCTGACGGTGGGGGGCATCCAGATCGAGCGGCTGACCGAACTCGCCGTGTAGACGGTACGTCCGGGCCGGCTCACCAGGCCAGGATCAGGTCCTGAGCCGCGGGGCGCTAGCGTTGCTCACCGTTCGCGCCCCGCCCGGGGCGCACCGAGGTTGGGACCCCGATGTTCACCAGCGTTCTTCTGATCGAGCAGCAGCTGTCGGCGGCGGACGTCAAGTTCGTCACCACTCTCCACGACGACGAGACGTTCTTTGTCGTCCTCATGCAGCCCCGGGGCGCCGAGAACCGGCTGCTGCGCTCCCTGGACGACATCGCGCTCGGAGAGCTGGAGCAGGCTGCCCGCGAAGGTGAGGAGCCGGAGGGCGAGGAGGCCCGGCAGCAGGCCGCCCTGGCACTGGAACACTCGGTCCGGAGCCTGCGGGCGGCCGGCAGCGAGTCCGTCGGGCAACTGGTCGGCGGCCACCCCCTGACCCTTCTGCGGTCGGTCGTCGAGGAGACCGGTGCCGATGAGGTGATCGTGCTGACCGCTCCGCATCTCGTCGAGGAACTCCTCCACCTCGACTGGGCCGGCCGGGCCCGTCACACGGTGGGCGTTCCCGTACTGAAGCTGTACGCACACGACGACGAGAGGTGACCGGCCGCGCGCATGCCTGCTCGACCCGGCCGGCGCGCACCACGGCGGAGCGGCGGAGGGGAAGGGATGTCCCGGCTTCAAGGACACGTCGTCGTGGCGGGCATGATCGGCACCATGTGCGTGGAATCGACGGCACGCGGCGCCATGGAGCGCGGATACCGGGTGACCTTGGTCCCGGATGCCACGGCCCCCGACGGCGGAACGGACTCCTACGGGCAGACGCTGCGGCGTTACGCGCTGATCGCGCACGAGGTGCTGACCACCGGCGAACTGCCGGGGACGGAACCGTTCCGGATCCGCTGATCCGATGTGCCGGGGCCGTCGCCGTGGCGGGACCGGCGGTCAGTCCGACTCCGGCTCCCTGGTGCCGGTGTGGAAGACGGCGGTGACGGCCTTGCCTTCGAGCGCCGGACGGGCGTGCCAGGAGTCGGCGAGGGCGGCGACGAGGTGCAGGCCCCGGCCGGACTCGGCCAGTGGGTCCGCTTCGGCCGCGCGCGGCCAGCTCGTCGTCCCGCCCTTGTCGAAGACCGTCAGCGAGGTGACGTCCCGGTCGTGATGGAGCATCAGGCCACGGACACCGGACGTGTGGGAGACCGCGTTCGCCACCAGCTCGGTGACGACGAGGAGCGCGTCCGGCAACCTCGCTCCGAGCAACTCCGCGCAGGTGTTCCGCACCGCTTCCCGGGCCCGCTGCTCCGCCCGGCCGGAACCGGCGAGGCTGATCACCCGGCAGGCGCCCGCTGAGGGCCGCACCTCCGCCAACACGCCTTCTCGCTCAGGACTGAGTGTTCTGTTCACGATCGGTGTCCTCCCACGCCAGAGCCGTTGTTGAGGCCAACCGAACCATTGAGTTGGATATTCCAACTAACTGATCGCCGACGTGCGTTGACCGCCGGGCGTGACGGACGCCGTCTCCGCGCTACGGATTCCTTCTCCCCTGGGTTCGCGAGGCGGGACTGTCGCGTGTGTTGAGGCAGAAGGGCTGCCCCAACGGCTCGTTCCTGTCTCTCCGCAGCCGCTTCCGACCCTGGCGGCAGCAGGATGAGGGCGGCGGGTTGTGGATGACTCGCAAGGAGGGGAACGCGATAGCGCCCGTTCCCCTCCACCCGCGACACGGGGTCGGTGCGGCCGGCTCGAAGCAGGCGTCTCGCACACGCTCAGCCACCCACCCGGGCGTGGTCCGGGTGGCGTCCACCCGTTTTCATCAGGTGAGAGGAACAACGATGACGTCCTTGGCCCATGCCGTACACGTCAGTCCGATGCAGCCGGTGGCGCCGACCGCCCTGCCTCCCCGGCCGGACGGCGGCCCGTTGCTGTGGTCTCCGCTGACCACCGCTCTCATCTACGGTCCCCGCGAGGCCGTCCTGGTCGACCCGGGGCTGACCACGGAGCAGGGAGTCGCCGTCGCGAAGTGGGCCGCCGGTTTCGATCGTACGATCACCGGCGTCTACGTCACACACGCGCACGGCGACCACTGGTACGCGACGGCGCCCGTGCGTGAGCAGTTCCCGGACCTGAAGGTGTGGGCCACGCCCGAGACGATCGCGGAGATGGAACGGACCACCCCCGGCGGTCAGCCGAACCCCTTCTGGGGAGCGGCCTTCCCCGGCCTGATCGGCGACACCCCGGTCATCGCCGAGGCCGTCCCGGAAGGCGGCCTCCAGGTCGACGGGCAGCCGCTCGTACCCCATGCCGCCGGGCACACCGACACCGATCACACGACGTTCCTGCACGTGCCGTCCTTGGACCTGGTCGTCAGTGGCGACGTCATCTACAACCAGGTGCACCAGTACCTCTCCGAGGCCGGCGGCCACGGCATCGACAGCTGGCTCGACGCGATCGACGCCGTGGCCGCCCTCAACCCGACCACCGTCGTGGCCGGGCACAAGAACCCCGAGCGTGACGATCCGGCGTCCATCATCGACGACACGCGCGACTACCTGCGTGCGGCCGCGGAGGTCTTCGCCACCGCCACCAGCCGGACGGAGTACTTCGAGGCGATGACGCAGAGGTTCCCGGCATGGCTGAACCCGGGCATCGCATGGCTGACCGCGGTCGGGCGCTGGGCCGAGTGAGCCAGGTGTGAGGCACCGCGACGGGTCGTGCCGGTGGCGATCAGCACCGGGTGCGGCCCCTCGCCCCGGTACACCGGCCGGCCCGTCGGAAGCGTCGGGGGACCGCCCTTGTCGCAGTATGCCTTGAGATCGTAGCCGTCTGCCCGACGCCGGACGGCGGGTGGAACGGTGTACGTGTTCACCAGGGAGACGATCAGTCCCTCCTCGTTCGGTTCGGCGGCCTCGACACCCACCACAGCGCCGATACGGCCGTCGGGGGTGCGGAACGAGGCGGCCCACTCGGCCCGCAGCGCGCCGTCCGGGTCGGCCGTGGTCTGCCACAGGCGCCGGGACTCGGCGGACGTCGTGACGAACCGACGGTGGGAGCCGCGGATCGCCGGGACGGTCCGGGCGGAGGCCGGCTGAGCCGCCGCCCGGGACGAACGCTCAGGCCGCGGGCCCGTACTCACGGTCGAACTCCTCGGCCGGCACCCCGTTGGCCCGGGCCGCACGCCGTACGAGGTCGGGCGCGAGCAGAGTCGCCGGATGCGCGAGCATGAAGCTCACGTCGCGGAAGGCCTCGGCCACCTGGCTGTCGTGAACCGCCGCGGCCATGATGTTCCCCATTGCCCAGGCGTGCGGCGTCCGCGGTCGCCGACGTCCGCCACGCCGCGGCGACGGCCACGTGTTGCAGCGCGAAGAAGTGCCGGGCAGGAGCGTCGAGGTCCGGCTCACCGCGCAAGTACTCCGACAGGCAGGACGCGTGCAGCATCGCGGAACCCATGCCCTGGCCGTAGACCGGGTTGAACGACGCCACGGCCTCCCCGGTCACCACCAGGCGGGCGGGGAGGCGTCCGAGGGCCTCGAAGTGGCGCCAGCGGTTGTCGGGGTGCCGGAAGGGTACGGGTTCGCCGATCAGCCGGCCCTTCACGGCTTCCTGGTAGACCGGTTGCAGTTCGGCGCACCGGGCCCGGAACCCCTCGGCGTCCGACACCTGCGGGTCGTCGCCGTAGGAGGCGAGCATGACGGCCCATCGCTGGTCCTCGACGGCGTTCACCGCGGCCCCGGCGAACCGCGCGGACGCGAACCGCGGGCTGTAGCGCGTGATGCCGCTGAGCGGACCGGTCCGGTCGGGTGAGCGCTCGAAATGAGCCGTGACGTAGTGGACGTCGACGTGGAGCCGCTCCAAGCGTGGCCGGGGCCACTCCCCCGCCTCCAGCCAGTCGGCCATCCGGCTGCCGCGCCCGGTGGCGTCCACGAAGAAGTCGCCGGCCCGGACGACCTCGCCCGCCCTGGCCCAGTACCTCACCGCCGCGCCGCGTCGACCGCCGTGGACCAGACCCGTGACGCGGCCGGCGACCAGCTCGACGTTCGGCAGGCCGAGGGTGCGTTCGCGTGTCAGTCCTTCGAGGAAGGGCCGGGTGCAGATGAGGGGGTCCACGTTGGGGGTGGGGATCTGCTGGACCCCGTCCACGTACGACGCGCTCCGGTCCGGACCCGGCAGCACCGCTCCCCGTGCCTCGGCCTGGCGCGCGGCTCCCGGGTACCACCGCTCCAACTGCCGGACGCCACCGGACATCAGGGTGTGGACCTGGGACCCCTGGGGCAAACCCGGGCGCGGGGCACGGCCGGTGTCCCCTTCCCCCGCGTCGGGGTCGATCACGACGACACGCTCCGCGTGGTCGGAGAGGGCCCTGGCGGCGAACAGTCCCCCGATTCCCGCGCCCAGTACATGCACGGTGCCGAACAGGACGGGGGTATCGGCGGGCGCCCGGGAGGCGCTGGAACACGGCCATGGGTGAGGCTGACGCGCGCTTCTCCAGGTCGGTCCGGGGCTCCGCGACGACATACGGATCACGGGAGACACCTGTGGCACCGACACATGCATCACACCTGCGATCCGGCACCCGGGTGGCAACCCGCCGGGGGCCCGGTCCCGGCCGCGGCCGGTGAACCGGGCCGGAACCCCGGCGGAACGGGTCGGCGGCTCGGCGAGGAGCGTTGCCGGCCTGCTGGACCGGTGCTCACTCGAAGCGGTAGTCGGACAGGTCGACGGAGACGATCAGCGGCTCCGGCGCGGGGGTGTTGTCCGGCTGACGCGGGTAGATCCGCAGCTTGGACGGCAGCGTGATCCCCTGGACCCGCACCGGGTCGATGAGGTAGCGGGCCGCGGGGTTGCTGCCCTGGATGTCCACCTCGTAGTCGTGCCGGACGAGAAGTCCGCTCCCGTTGAAGTAGTACGTCTGGACCTCACTGTGCGTCGCGATGGTGTCCGGGAAGACGACGCGCAGGCGCCGCCACTCCTCACCGTTCTCCTGCCACGGTTCGATCTCCTCGGCCGTCACGCCCGGCTGCTTGAGGAGGAAGGGCGACGTGAGGTAGGTCCACATCGTGTACCCGCTGAAGTACGCGACCTGCGCGTCGCTCCAGGGGGTCGCCATCTCGTAGCCCGCGAACGACTTGCGGGGCTCCTCCAGTTCCTCGACCACCGCGCCGTCCGGGGTCTCGATCGCGACGCGGTCCGGCGTGAAGACGGAGTGGTTCCGGGTCGGCGCGAACGGCCAGTGGGACACCCGCTCACGTGTGAGGTCGACCCGCACATGGCAGTCTTCCAGGACCGCGGGCTTGCCCTTGAGGCCCCACAGGACACCGCCCTGGTGCAGCTTGGCGGTCAGCGAGGAGAAGCGGCTGAACTGCTCCAACCCTCCATGCGCCTGGATGGCCACTTCGGCAAGATCACTCATGCTCGTACTCCTCGTGGTTCTTCCCGGAGGTTCTTGTAGCCCGGTGCGTGGCGTCCGGCACACGTGGCCCGGCGCCGGTACCCTCGCCCGGCCCTTCACCCCACTGTGCGGGCGTCCCATGGCCTCGGCATCGGCCACATGACTTAGCCGATATCACTGAAATGACCAACTGGTCATTAGGGCGGGGGGAGTCGTATCCTCCTAATGACCGTCTGGCCATTACGGTCCGACGGCGCACCTACTCTCAGGAGTTGAGACGGCATGTCCGAAGACAGGGAGCCCACACGTCACCAAGTGGTCATCGTCGGCGGCGGCCCCGTCGGCCTGTGGACCGCTCATGAACTGGCCCTCGCGGGCGTACGCCCCCTCGTCCTGGAGCAGGGAGAGCACCGCAGCCCGCACTCCAAGGCCCTGGGCGTGCATCCCCGCACGATCGAGGTACTGGCCATGCGCGGCCGTCACGAGGAGATCCTGGCAGGTGGCCGGCCCGTGCCGAAGTGGCACTTCGGCATGCTGGACAACCGTCTGGACTTCAGCGTGCTGCCCACACCCTTCCCGTTCATGCTGGCCTTCCCGCAGTCGGCCACCGAGGAACAGCTGGAGCGGTACGCGGTCGAGTCGGGCGCGGAGGTCCGGCGGGGCCACGAGGTGGTCTCCCTGACCCAGGACGACGCGGCCGTCACCCTCCAGGTCCGGGGTCCCGCGGGCACCTACGAGGTGACCGCCCGGTACGTCGTCGGCGCCGACGGCACCCGCAGCACCGTGCGCCGGCAGGCGGGTGTCGACTTCCCCGGGACCGAGACCTCCGCGTACGGATACCTCGGCGAGGTCGTGCTGGACAGTCCGCCGCCGGCCGGGTTCCAGGCCCTGAACGAGGCCGGCCGCCTCCTGGTGGTGCCACTGCCGCACGGCAGGTACCGCGTCACCGGGTACGACCCGCTCAACCAGCACCGCGATCCGCTCACGCTGGACGAACTCCGGGACGCCGCACGGCGCATCGCCGGCACCGACTTCGGCATGCGCGACCCGTCCTGGCTGACCCGGTTCGGCAACGCGACGCGCCTGGCCGCGTCCTACCGCACCGGCCGGGTGCTGCTGGCCGGGGACGCCGCGCACAGCCACTTCCCCGCGGGCGGGGTCGGTCTCAACGTCGGGCTCCAGGACGCCATGAACCTCGGCTGGAAACTGGCCGCCGTCGCACAGGGCAGGGCCGGCTCGGAGTTGCTCGACACCTATCACTCGGAACGGCACGCGGTGGGCGAGGAACTCGCGGAGCACACGCTGGCGCAGAGCGCGCTGATCACGGACCTCACTCCGGACGTCACCGCGCTGCGGTCCCTGCTGAGCAACGCGATCGCCGAAGAGCCGCACTTCTCCAGGATGCTGGCCGGCAAGCTCTCGGGACTCGACACGGCCTACCCGCCGGCCGACGCGGACGCCCATCCCCTCACCGGGGTCCGGGCCTACGACCCCGAGGGCCAGGGCATCCTTCCGCTGCTGCGGGACGGCCGTCCGGTGCTGCTGACCATGGGTGACACCCCGGTCTCCGGGGAGGTGGCCGAGCGGGCGGCGACGGCCGGCGTCGCGGTCCACCGCAGCCGGCTGTCCACCACCAGCGGGGACCACTGGGCCGGCGTGACCGCGGCACTGCTGCGGCCCGACGGGCATGTGTGGTGGGCGACCGAACAGCCCGCCGCCACGGTCGGCTTCGCCAGTGAGACGGTCAAGGCCCTGGACACCCTGCCCGCGCGGTTCTGAGCGCCTGGGCGTGCCGCCGGCCGGCAGCGGACGCCTGTCGGCCGGCGGTGCGGGCGGCCCGTGAGCGGGCGGCGATCGGGGCCCGCGGGGGGCGGTTAGGGCCGGGAATGCATCACGGGGTGGTGGTGTTGAGAGAACCGTCTGACATGTTCGAGTCAATCGGCTCGGGCGGTCGGCGGAAGGAGTCCCTCATGGCACGCAGCACCACACGCCCCGTCGTCAAGCTGAAGTCGACGGCCGGCACCGGAGTCACGTACGTGACCCGCAAGAACCGTCTGAACGACCCCGACCGGCTGGTCCTGCGCAAGTACGACCCGGTGGCCGGCGCGCACGTTCTCTTCCGCGAGGAGCGCTGACCCCCGCGCACCCCGCCGCTGTCCCCCTCCGCCGCCCGCCGGCGGAGGGTCCCCCCGAGGAGGAACACCCCATGAGGTACGGCATCCACCCCGTCTCCCGCCCCGTCGTCTTCCGCGACCGCGCGGCAGGCTTCCAGCTGCTCACCCGCTCCACCATCGACACCGAGCGGACGGTCGAGTGGGAGGACGGCACCACGTATCCGGTCGTCGACGTCGAGATCTCGTCGGCGAGCCACCCGTTCTACACCGGCACCTCGCGCGTCGTGGACACCGCGGGCCGGGTGGAACGCTTCCAGCGGCGCTACGGCCGTACCGCCGCCGCCCGCCCCTGAGCGCCACCGACCACCACTGACTCCGGCATCCACGGCCCGGCACCGCACCCGCGGTGCCGGGCCGTTCCCATACCCCGCGCGTACGCCTGCCCGAAGCGTCCATCGCGCCGCACGAAGCCGTCAGTCGTTTGACCGATGCCCCGGACCGGCCGCCACCGCAAGCTCGCTCCCAAGTCTTTGTAACAGACACGTGAACGGGGTCTCGTCCCGAGTTCCCCTCGCGTGCGAGCGTCCAAGGAGAGCAGTGGCCACCAAACGCGACATGGTCGTGCGCCCCGCGCACGACCTCGGCGGACTGCCGGCCGGGCCGGTCGTCCCGTCGGACCATGAGATGACCCCCTTCGAGAAGAGCTGCCACGCGCTGCTCAACGTCCTCGCCGAGCACAAGCTCGTCAACACGGAGGAGAAGCGCCGCGGGGTGGAGGATCTCGGTGCGCAGCTCATCGGCGACCTCACCTACTACGAGAGGTGGGCCGTCTCGGCGTCCAAGGTGCTGATCGAGAAGGGCGTCATCACCTCGGAGGAACTGGGCGCCAAGATGAACGAGATCCGGGCCCGGCTGACGGAGGCCGCCGCGTGAGCACCCGCTTCGTCAAGGACCAGAAGGTGCGCATCGCCGACCGGGACGCCCCCGGACACGTACGGACCCCGGTCTACGTCCGCGGCAAGGAGGGCCGGATCGAGCGCGTCCTGCCCCGCTTCCTCAATCCGGAGCGGGAGGCGTACGGCGTCAACGAGGGTACCGACGTGCGCCTGTACCGGGTGCGCATCGAGCAGTCCGCCCTCTGGCCCGACTACGACGGACCCGCGGACGACGTCCTCGAACTGGAGATATACGAGCACTGGCTCGAACCGGTCGACCACTCCCCCACGCAAGGAGCCTGACCTCGTGACGACCACGCACGATCCCGCGGACGGCATCGTCGACCACGGCGACCACACGCACGGCGGCACCGGTGCCGCGGACCCGCACGCCCCCATCGAGAACACCGCCGGGGAACCGGACTACTTCGACGTCCTCCAGCAGGCCATCCGCGAACTGCTCGTGGAGAAGGGCCTGATCTCCGCCGACGAGGTGCGCGCCATGGTGGAGACGCTCGACGCGCACCGGCCCGCGCTCGGTTCGGCGCTGGTCGCCCGGGCGTGGACCGACCCGGCCTTCAAGGAACGCCTCCTCGCCGACGGCACGGCCGCCATCGAGGAGTTCGGCATCGACAACTACGACGGCACCAAGCTGATCGTGCTGGAGCAGACGCCCGACGTGCACAACCTCGTCGTGTGCACACTCTGCTCGTGCTACCCGCGCCCGGTCCTGGGTCTGCCGCCGGACTGGTACAAGAGCCGCCCCTACCGTGCCCGTGCGGTGCGTGAACCGCGGTCCCTGCTGAGGGAGTTCGGCACCGAGGTGCCGGACGACGTGACCATCCGCGTCCACGACAGCAACGCGAACATGCGCTACCTGGTGCTGCCCATGCGTCCCCCGGGAACCGAGGACATGAGCGAGCCGGAACTCGCCGCCCTCGTCACCCGGGACACCATGATCGGCGTCACCACGCCCCGGCTGCCGTGACCGGGTCCTTTCCACGGCCGGGCGCGGCGGCGGACACTCCGGGTCCGCACACCGCGCCCAGCGGCCAACTGCGCGAGCCGCCGCGGGCCCAGGAAGCACAGGCCGCCCGCGCGCGGTGGGTGGTGCTCGGCCGTCCGGTGTCGTCGTACCTCGCGGAGGCACTGGGCTCGGCCTGGCTCGTCCTGGCCGCTCTCACCGCGGTCTCCTTCACGATGCGGGCCGACGGCAGATACCTGTCCTCCTGGCCGCTGACCGTGCGCCTGGCCATTGTGGGGCTCGCGGTCGGCGGCAGCGTCGCGGTGTTCTCCCTCACCCCGCCGGGCAAGGAGTCCGGTGCCCACCTCAACCCGGCGATCAGCCTCTTCATGACCCTCCGGGGTGTGCTGGGCGTCTCCGATCTGGTCGCCTACAGCGCCTTCCAGCTCGGCGGTTCGGTACTCGGAGTGCTCGCCGCCCGTGGGATCTGGGGCGAGAGGGTCACCGCGGTCCACGACGGGCTGATCCAGCCCGGTCCCGGCTGGGACGATCCCGTCGTCGTGGTGCTCGGCGAGTCGCTGAGCACCGCCGTCCTGCTGTGGGTGCTGGCGGCCATGACGGCCAGGCCCCGGCCGCGGTCGACGCCGTGGATCGTCGGCGCCGCCGTCTGGGCGCTGATCACCACGACCGGTTCACGGACGGGTGCGAGCTTCAATCCGGCGCGCAACTTCGGACCGCACGTCGTCTCGGGCGACTATCGCCTGTTCTTGGCCTACATGTCGGCGCCCCTGGCCGGAGCCTTGCTGGCCGCGGCCGTGCAGGCCCTGTTCAGGCCGGGCGCGGCCTGGACCAACAAGGTGTGCTGTGAGCGCGACATCCACCGCTACCACCAGTTCCGGCCGCGTCCGCGGCACCGTCTCCCCTCTTCCCCCCGGTGATCCCATGTCCCACCCCCTCAACGGCACGGACAGCGAGCACGTGCGCCGCCAGGCGCGGTCCGTCGTCGCCGCGCTGGGCCTCGACGGCACAGAACTGGCGCCCGACCTGGTCTTCTCCTTGCTGCGCGCGGGATTCGGAGTACAGACCGACACGATGACCGGAGGAGTGGAGGTCCGCGACTGCCCCGAGCACTACGGTCCCGGGTCCGTCCTCATCAGCTGGGCCCCGCACGAGGCGGCGTACACACCACTCGACCCGCGCGTCACCCAGGTGGAGAGCATCATGACCGGCGCCCTGCTGGACACCGTGCGGGCGCTGGGGTTCCGTGCGGAGCGCCTGGGCGTGTCCTACTCGGTGCTGGTGCGGCCCGGGAGGTCCGATGTTCCAAGCTGACGTGATGGGCAGGTTCGTCAGGGAGCACCGGAGCACGGTCGCTCTGGTCTCGGTCATCGCGGTCACCACCGTGTGCGCCTTCGCGCTGCTCGCCTGCGTGGTGTCCGCGCACCGGTTCTCGGTCGGCACGCAGGTCTTCGGCACCGGGCTGGGCGTCACGGCGTACGTGCTCGGCGCCCGGCACGCCTTCGACGCCGACCACATCGCGGCGATCGACAACACCACCCGCCGGTTTCTGGCCGAGGGGCGGCCGTCGGCCGACCTGGGCTTCTGGTTCGCCCTGGGACACTCCTCGGTCGTCGTCGTGCTGAGTCTGCTCACAGCCGTCGGAGCCCGTCTGGCGACCCGGCTGACCGACGACTCGTCCGCCGCCCACCGCCTCCTGTCCGTGCTCGGCACGTCCGTCTCCGGGGTGTTCCTGTGCCTGGTGGGCGTGCTCAACCTGCTGGCGCTGCGCCGCATCGCGGCCGTGTACCGGTCGGCGCGCCGAGGGGCTTACGACGAGGAGCGGCTGGACCAGGTCCTCGACGAGCGGGGGCTGTTCTCCCGCCTGCTGCGCCGTCTCACCTCGTCGACGACACGTCCCTGGCACATGTTCCCCCTCGGCCTGCTCTTCGGGCTCGGCTTCGACACCGCCACCGAGGTGTCCCTGCTCGTCCTGTCCGGTGCCGGTGCCACGTCGGGCGTGCCGTGGTACGCGCTGATGCTCCTGCCGCTGCTCTTCACGTGCGGCATGAGTCTCTTCGACACCCTCGACGGGGCTTTCATGTCCGCCGCGTACCGGTGGGCCTTCGTCCATCCGCTGCGGCGCATCCATTACAACCTCACCACCACCGGCCTGTCGGCTGCGGCGGCGCTGCTGGTCGGAGCCGTGAACCTGATGACGTTGCTGCGCAGCAGGGTGCCCGCGGTGGAGCGGGCCGTGCCCTGGCCGGCCGGCATCGGCCTCAACGGTGTCGGCTACCTGATCGGCGGTCTCTTCCTCGCGGCCTGGATCAGCTCCTTCCTCTACTGGAAGGTCGCCGGCCGGCCTCGCGGCCTGACGCTGCCTGACAGGTCACCAGACACCGGCCATGAGGGCACTTCGGCCGCGTCGGTGTTGTGAGCCGGTGCCGGCCGCTGCCACGCTCGTGGGGCCGGTCCGGGCGTGCCCGCCGTGGACCGGCAGGCGGAGTGGCTGACCGGCATGTCCCCGGATGCCGGTTCGGCCGCCTGCGGCGCTCCGGCATCCGAGGCTTCCGGCCCTGGAAGCCGAGCGCCGCAGGCCGCCTTCTGCGCGACATCCCGTGGGTTCCCCTGAGCCCGGCTGAGTCCCCACCCCCGCGGCCGGGGGCACGTGCCCCGTGCCCAGCGCGAGGCCCGGCAGATCAGCATTCCGCTGCTGGTCCTGTTCGACGACTTCGGCAGCGAGGAGAAGAGGGCACACCTGCACCCCGTGATCCGAGCTGGAGGACGGGTGCCGGTTCCTGGACCGGCACCTGAAGCGAGGCCGGGCCGTCAGGTCGGCAGCAGGCGGTAGGCGGTACCGGCCATCGGCGGTACCGGCCGGTCGGGGCAGCGCTTGGCCACCGGTGTGCAGCCGTACAGGTCATCGGGGGAGCTGGATCTCCCGCTTCAGGATCTTGCCGGTGGAACCCTTCGGCAGGGAGGGGAGGAACCAGATCTCCCGGGGGTACTTGTAGGGGGCGACACGTGCCTTCACGAAGGAGCGCAGCTCCTCCTCCGTGGTCCGGGCGTCCGGCACGAGGACGACGGCCGCGGCGACCTCCTCGCCGAGGGACGCGTGCGGGACGCCGAGCACGGCCGCCTCCAGGACGTCGGGGTGTGCGTACAGCACGTCCTCCACCTCCCGGGGGTAGACGTTGTACCCACCCCGGATGATCAGGTCCTTCTTCCGGTCGACGATGAAGAAGTAGCCGTCGTCGTCCTGCCGGGCCAGGTCTCCGCTGCGGAACCAGCCGTCCGGGATCGCCTCGGCCGTGTCCTCGGGCCGGTTCCAGTACCCGGCCATGACGTTGTGGCCCCGGATGGCGATCTCACCGACCTCGCCGGCCTGCACGTCGTGTCCGGCCTCGTCCACCAGACGCACCTCGATCCCTTGGATCGGGGTGCCGATCGAGCCGGCCTTGCGCGGTCGGTCGAGGTGGTTGAAGGTGGTCACCGGTGAGGTCTCGGACAGACCGTAGCCTTCTCCCACCGCGCAGCCGAAGCGCTTCTCGAATCCGTACAGCACCTCGGTGGGCAGGGGTGCGCCGCCCGAGACACACACTCTCAGGGCACCCGCCTCGGGGCCGGTGGTGACCGCGGGCTCGTGCAGCAGCGCGTTGTACATCGTGGGCACGGCGACGAAGATGGTCACCCCGAACTCGCCCAGCATGGACAGGACTCGGGCCGCGTCGAAACGGGGTACGAGCACCAGGCAGGCGCCCCGGCGGATCGCCAAGTTCATGCTGCCGGTCTGGCCGAAGGCGTGGAAGAGCGGCAGGCACGCCATCATGACGTCCCGGTCGGTGATCCGGACGACGTGGTCGGCCAGGATCTCGGCGTTCCGGCCCAGGTTGCCGTGGGTCAGCGCGGCGCCCTTCGGCGTTCCGGTCGTCCCGGAGGTGTACAGGAGCGCGGCGAGGTCACCGTCGTCCCGGGGTGACGGCGTGGCGATGGGGCCCTGTTCGCCGGCCGGCGGCAGCACCGCGCCGACCGCGGTCACCGGCAAACCCGTCCCGGCGGCGGCCGCTGTCGCCTCCTGTACGACGTCCTCGTACACGAACAGGCGGGCCGCACCCGAGTCGGTCAGACAGTGCCGGATCTCCCGCTTCTTGAGCAGCGGGTTCATCGGGACGACGACTCCGCCGGCGCGCAGGATGCCGTAGTAGAGCGCCACGAACGCCGGGACGTTGGGCAGCATCACGCACACCCGGTCACCGGCCGCCAGCCCTTCCGCCCGGAGCGTCCCCGCGACGCGGGAGGCAGCGGTGTCCAGTTCGGCGTACGTCATCACGATGTCACCGAACCGGAGTGCGGTGTGATCGGGGTGAAGCCGTGCCGTCGTCGACAGGTTCTCCGCGATGTTCGGCATATGTCCTCCTGCTCGACGGCCTGGTGGCAACCCGGCGTCGGCGTCCGCGAGTTCGGCGAGGTACGGCGGGTGCCGCACGGCCGCCACACATGTACTCGGAGCAACATAGCAGTCGGTCACTGACACATGCCTTGCTGTCCGGCGAGGCACACGTGTGCGCTGTACCGCGTCGGGACGGTTCACTTCTCCCGCAACGGCGAGCCGACCGGGACGACTTGCTTCACCTCCGGTCACTCGCGGTCCGGCGCCTTGCGCGATTGCCCTACTCTGGCGTACCGCGTCCGGCGGCTCCGGTGGTGAGCGCTCGGGCCTTCCTCCAGCGGAAGAGTTGATCAGTGTGGCTTCGTTCAATGACCTCTCCGGCGCCCGGACGGACGATGTGCGGGCGGCATACCGTCATTGCGAGGAAGTGACACGCAACGAAGCGAAGAACTTCAGTTACGGTGTTCGGCTGTTGCCGGGCCCCAAACGGCGTGCCATGTCGGCGATCTACGCGTTGGCGCGCCGGGTGGACGACATAGGCGACGGTGACCTGGAGACACGGCGCAGGACGGAACTGCTCGGGCGCGTCAGCTCGATGGTGGACGGGCTGATCTCGGGGCACGCCGATCCCGGGGACGCGGCTGACCCGGTCCGCCTGGCGCTCGCGGACGCGGCCCGGCGTTTCCCGATTCCCCTGGAGGCGTTCCACGAATTGATCGCCGGCGTCACGATGGACGTCGAGCAGAGGGATTACAAGAGCTTCGCCGATCTCCTTTCCTACTGCCGGTGTGTTGCCGGCTCCATCGGGAGACTGTCTCTCGGGGTCTTCGGCTGCGCGGACCCCGACCAGGGACGGGGGTACGCCGACACCCTGGGACTGGCGTTGCAGATCACCAACATTCTCCGGGACGTCCGCGAAGACGCCGCCATGGGCAGACGCTATCTGCCCGCTGAGGATGTCGAACGCTTCGCCTGTGACGAGGCCGATTTCACGACGGGCTTCGTCCCCACCGACGCGGAGTTCGACGATCTCGTCAGGTTCGAGGCGGGCAGGGCGCGTGCGTTGTTCGAGGAGGGATTTCGGTTGCTGCCGCTGCTCGACCGTCGCAGCCGGGCGTGCGTCGGCGCGATGGCGGGCATCTACCGGGGACTGCTCGACATCCTCGAGAGGGAGCCCGCAGCCGTGCTGGCCGGCCGGGTCTCCCTGAGCACGAAGGAGAAGTCACGCCTGGCGCTCGCGGCCCTGCTGGGACGTGTGCGCTGACGTTCGCCGTGACAGCGGAGACGGCCGGCGGCGGCGTACGGTGATCAGAGCTGTGAGAGTTCGTCCACCAGGTCGTCCAGGCCCAGGGAGTCCTGTGACAGAGCCGCCATGTGCCAGGCCTTGAGGTCGAAGGAGTCTCCGTGCCGCTCGCGGGCCTTCTCCCGGCCCAGCAGCCAGTCCCGCTCGCCGAGCTTGTAGCCGATCGCCTGGCCGGGCAGCGACAGGTAGCGGGTGAACGCGCTCTCCACGAACTCCGCCGGCCGGCTGCTGTGCGCGGCGAAGAACTCCTGCGCCAGCCCCGGCGTCCAGCGTTCGCCCGGGTGGAACGGCGAGTCGGCGGGGATCTCGAGCCCCAGGTGCACGCCGATGTCGACGATGCCCCGGACAGCCCGCCTCATCTGCCCGTCGAGACAGCCCAGCCGCTGCTCGGGGTCGGAGAGGAAGCCCAACTCGTCCATCAGCCGCTCCGCGCAGAGCGCGCAGCCCTCGGCGTTGGCACTGACCAGTCCGACGGTGGCCTGGTAGCGGGAGAGGTTCCCGGCCAGGTGCACCCACTGCGCGAGCTGGAGGTGGTGGCCGGGCACACCCTCGTGGTACCAGCTGGTGACGAGGTCGTAGACCGGGAAACGGGTCTGTCCCATGGTCGGCAGCCAGGTGCGGGCGGGGCGCGAGAAGTCCTGCGACGCTCGTTCATCAGGTTCTGCCAGCCGATTGACCTCGTCGGCGCCCTCGATGTGCCGGCCGTGCTCGCGGAGGTGTACGAGGGCCTGCCACGGTGTCGCGGCACCGGGCAGCACCTACAGCTCGCGGTCCAGGCCGAGCGACAGCGACGCGCGGTAGCCCGCCAGTGCGGCCGGCACGCCCCGCAGCCGTTCGGCTATCGCGGCCCAGTCCTCCTCCGTGTTCGCCGGCGTCACCGTGAACACCTGGCGGACGGTGTGCACCGGCGGGCCAGATTGCTGACCGAGCGCAGGCCCTCGTCCGCCTCGTGCATGGCGAGTTGGGCGGTCAGCCGTTCGCGCAGCAGCCGGGCGCACCGGCGCTCGTCGGCGCTGTCCGCGCCGGGCTGCCGTTCGGCCTCGTCGAGCCGCACGAGCGTCGTGCGCGCCAGTTCGGCGGCCGATTCCTGGCCCGCGGGCGAGGTGTCCGGCAACGCGCTGGAACTGTCCCCGGCGCCGAGGAACGTACCGAGGACCGGGTTGAGGGCGATGAGGTCGTCGACGTAGGTGTCGGCGACGTGGCGGGGCAGCGGACTCTTGGTCTCGGACATGCGACGTTTTCTCTACCGTGAATTCGACGGGCCATCCCGGGGCAGCCGAAGGCCGCACGTCTGCCGTGACGTTGTCAGGCGGTCACACATCGCTGGATTCGGTGCCGGCTGTCGGCCGGGGGGCTCACATGTATCTTGTCCGGGCCGGTCACCCACACGGGCGCTGCCCGGCGCTCCGTCGCGTTGTACCGACCGTGCAGCGGTCGTATCGGTTCGGGCAGACATCCGGACGCCGTCGAACTCCTCCCTCCTTCACTGCGTCTTGTGGGTATGGATACGAATGACCACAGCACCGAGCATGTGCGGACCGTCGTCGTGGACGGGGTGCGCCAGGTGTACCGGATCGCGGGCGAGGGGCCGGTGTGCCTCGTGCACTCGGGAGGCCCCGGTGTGCACCCGGAGTACCTGCGCATGCCCGCGCTGGAACGTGAACTGACCCTGGTGTACCTCGACCCCGTGGGGTCCGGTGACAGCGATCCGCTGCCGGACGGCGACTACGCGATGGCCCGCTACGCGCGCTTCGCCGAAGCCGTACTCGACGACATCGGCGCACCGAGCGCGTACTTCCTCGGCCACTCGCACGGCGGCTTCGTCGCCCTCCAGTTCGCCATCGACCGCCCCGGCCGCCTCGACGGGCTGATCCTGTACGACACCGCTCCCGTGTACGGGGCGGAACTCATGGAGACGGCCACCTCGAAGATGGCGGCCTTCGTGCAGCGCTGGCCGGACCGGCCGGAGGCGGTCGCGGCGGGCAGGACGTGGGAGGCGGCCGTCGTGGCCGGGACGCTGGTGCGTGACGACGACGAGTCGCACCAGCGTTACCTGAACACGATCCTGCCCGCCTACTACGCCGACTACCGCAGGACGCTGGAACAGAGGGGAGATCTCGCCCTCCGGGTCAGACATGATCCGAACAGGCTCCCGGTCAGCTGGGACGTGCGGGAACAGCTCGGTACCATCGAAGCGCCGACGCTGGTGATCGTCGGTGTCCACGACTTCATCTGTCCGCCGCGCTACGCCTACGAGCTGGACGCCGGAATACCGGACACCCGCCTGTGCGAGCTGCGGGAGAGCGGCCACTTCGGGCATGTCGAGGAGGCGGACGTGTTCGCCGCCGCCGTGCTGGGATTCGTACACGACCAGGAGAAGGAGAACCAGTAATGAAGACCACCCTGCCGATCGGCCTGGGCGAGCAGACCGAGATCGAGGCCTACGCGGACTTCGTGACCGGCGCGCCGCCGTCCGTGCGGAACACGCTGGGCATCGGCTCCCAGCGTTTCGGCCCGGTGCTCGCGGTGGCGGTCCGGGAGAACCCGAGCCGCTTCTTCGACCGGGCCGGCGGGTTCGGTGCGGAGCAGCCGGTCACGGCGGACGCCGTCGCGGAGGTGTGCGACTTCTACCGTGAACAGGGCGTCGCCCAGGGCTCGCTGATGATCGCACCGGCGTTGTTGCCGCAGGACTGGGCCGCGACCGCCGCACAGCTCGGTCTCACCGAGGGGAACCGTTTGGTCAAGCTGGGGTGCGACACGGAGTCCGCGCTGGCCGCCGCCGACGGCGTCGCGGCGCTCGAACCCGGTCTGCGCGTCGGCCCGGTCCAGCCCGACCAGGCGCACGAGTGGGCCACGGTCATGATGACCACCTTCGGTTTCACCGAACCGGCCGCCCTGATCGACATGGCCGCGTCGTGTGTCGGCAGGCCTGACTGGCGGCAGTACGCCGTCTGGGAGGGCGAGAAGATCATCGCGGTCGCGAGCGTCTTCCTGAACGGTGACTGCGCCGACATGTTCGGCGCCGCGACCCTGCCGGAAGGGCGCCGTCGCGGCGCCCAGTCCGCACTGCTCACCGCACGCGCCCGGGCCGCCCGGGAGGCGGGCTGCCGATGGCTCGTCGCCGAGACCGGCGCGGAGGGCCCCGGCGACCACAACACATCCCTGCACAACATGCTGCGCACCGGTTTCGAGCGACTGTACGAACGGGTCACCTGGGTCTGGCACGCCCAGGGCACCCCGGCCCCGTGACGTCCACGGCGGCTTCGGCACACGTGTCCGGGGCCGCCACGGTGTTTCCACCGGCCGTCACCGTCCCCGGCCCTGCCCGGCGGACGCGTCCCCGGTGCCGGAATTCCCGTGGAGCAGGGCTTCGACGGAAGCGGTGAGGTGCGCGGTCAGTTGGTCCGCGCTCATCTCTGCCAGGGCTCCGGCGCGTACGACGTACCGGCTGAACGTGACGCCGACCAGCAAGGCGGCGACGAACGGCAGCCGGTGCCGCAGGTCGTGCTCGTCCAGGAGCCGGCGGTACACCTCGTCGGTACGTTCCTGCATCGCCACGTACAGGGCGGCGGCGCTGCCGGTGTCGTCGGCGGCGCTGCGCAGCAGCGCCACGAACGTGTCGTTGCCGTCGGCGCTCTCCATGCGCTGTACGTAGCCACGGGCGATGCGGGCCGCGAGCGGCTCCCGGGTGTCCTCGGCCAGGGCGTCGATGTCCCGGGTGCCCGGGACAGCCGCCAGGAACAGGCTCTCCTTGCTGCCGAAATGGCGCAGCACCGATCCGTGGGTGACGCCGGCACGCCGGGCGATGTCCCGCAGGGTGGCCCGGTGGTAGCCGCGCTCGGCGAAGGCCTGTGAGGCGGCCTCCAGAATGGCCCGTCGGTGCAGTTCCGGGTTGCGCGTACGGCGGGGCGGCGCGGGCGGGTCGGTGTCGGGTGCGGCCATGGACCGAGCCTACCGTCGCGGTCGTTCCCGGCGCCGTCGCCGGCCGCTTCCCCGCCGGCTCAGTGCAGTTCCGTGAGGGTCCCGAGGCGGGCGAGCGGTTCGCCGCCGGGCAGCGCGATGCGCGAGTGCACCCGCCCGCGTTCGAAGTCCTCCAGGTGGAGCACCCTGGCACCGCGTCGCTCCTGCCAGGACGTGAGGTAGACGTGGGGGCGGACCTCCGCCACCGTGGTGGTCACGGTTTCGGTGTGCCCGTCGGGAAGTACGCCCCCTCCGTCGACGACGGTGAGGTCCATCGTCGCATCGGCGACGTAGTGCATCTCGAAGGTGAGGATGCCGAGGTCCACGAAGTAGCGGTGGCCGTTCTGCCGGTGTGACATGTCGCGCCTTTCAGCAACGTTCGCTTCGATACGGCCAACCCTTCCTCCTTCCCGCCGCCCGGGCATCGGTCATCCGACCGAAGCGCGGCGGTCGGTCCGCCCCGGTTGGTCCGCCGTGCGTACCGGGAGCGCGAGCAGGCCACGCGAGCGCATGGACGGGCGCCGGCGCAGGTCGTGCGGGGGCACGGCGAGCGAGAGGCCGGGGAAGCGGTCGAAGAGCGCGGTGAGCGCGATGCCCGTCTCCATGCGGGCCAGCGGAGCGCCGAGGCAGTAGTGGATGCCGTGTCCCAGCGCCAGGTGCCCGGTGGCGTCACGTCCGAGGTCCAGCCGGGCGGGGCCGGTGAAGCGGCGCGGGTCGCGGTGCGCGGCGGCGAGCGACAGCAGGACCGTCTCACCGGCCGGGACGGTGACCCCGCCGATGACGATGTCCTCGGTGGGGAAGCGGCGGATCGCCAGGGGTACCGGACCGTCGTAGCGCGCCAGTTCCTCGACCGCCCGGTCCAGCAGACCGGCATCGGCCCGCAGCGCAGCCAGCTGGTCCGGGTGGGCGAGCAGTGCCGCGACCGCGTTGCCGATCAGGTGCACCGTGTTCTCGTACCCCGCGACGAGGATGAGGAAGGCCAGCGACATCAGCTCGTCCTCGCTGAGCCGGTCCTCCTCGTCGCGCACGGCGATCAGGGCGGACAGCAGGTCGTCGGCCGGACGGGCACGCTTGTCGGCGATCAGCCGGGTGAAGAAGGACAGCAGCCGGCCGACGGCCTCCCTGGCCCGATCCGGCCGCGTCGGGTCGGGTGCGACCAGGGCGTCGGTCCAGGCGCGGAAGTCGGGGCGCTCGGCCTGGGGCACGCCGAGGAGGTCGCAGATGACGATGATCGGCAGCGGGGCGGCGTAGGACGGGATCAGGTCGGCCTCGTCCTGTCCCGACAGGGAGTCGAGCAGCCGGTCCGCGGTGCGCCGGATCGGCACCCTGAGCGCTTCGACGTGCCGGGGGGTGAACACCTTGGACACCATGCGCCGGATACGTGTGTGGTCCGGCGGGTCCATGTTGAGGAGGTTGGCGTCCAGCGCGGGCGGCAGGGCCATGCCCCGGTAGCCGCCCGGAGTCGCGTTGCGCTTGTCCAGGGAAAGCCGGGGATCGGCGAGCGCCTGGCGGACGTCGTCGTACCGTGTGACCAGCCACGCGGGAAGGCCGTCCGTGCCGGTGATCCGGTGGACCGGTCCCTCCTCGCGCAGCCGGCCGTAGACGGCGTAGGGGTCCTGGAACAGCTCACCGGAATCAACGGCTGACGGCGGAGGGGCAGTTGGGTTGCTCATTGCGACAGCTAAGCAGATCCGGTGACGCGCGAGCCGGACACCCCTCGCGGACGGCCGGATTCCCGGCCCGCTGCGGATGTCAGGAGCACCGAGGCAGGTGCGGGTCTCTTCGGGCGGGCCGTTTCCCCGACGGGTCCGGCTGCCGGCCTGGCTGCCTGCCCGCCGACAAGGGACGTCCACTCCCGACTGGTCCGCCACCATGCGGGCCGCCCTGGAAGCGGCGTTCAGGGCCGAGCACGTGGAGGACATGGCGCGGACCCATCACGGCCTGGCCGGCGCCCTGCGTCACCTCGGTGACCTGCCCGGTGCGCTGCGCCACCTGGAACGCGCACGTCGCCGAACAACCGCGCTCCACCGCCGACCTGGCACACGTCCCGCGGAACATCGGGCTCGTGCATCACACCCAGGGGGACCACCTTCGTGCCCTGCGCCATCTGGAAGCGGCCCTGGACCTGCTGAGCGGGCCCGAGCCGGGGCCGCTCAAGGCCACGATCCTGTCATGGCCGGGATGGCCCGGATGGAACTCGGTGACCCGGAGGTGGCCCTGCGGCTGCTGCGCACCGCTGTCGCGATCTTCCGCGACCTGCGCGACCTCAACGGTGAGGACTGACCCTGACGGTCATCGGACAGGTGTTCCGCCAGCAAGGCGACTTCGCGCGGTCGGCCTCTTGCTACGAGCGGGGCATCGAACTGCTGCGGCCGGCCGGCAGCCGGGCGAACGTCGCGGAGGAGCTGATGGCGGTCGGCGACATGCGGCTCGATGCCCGGGACGCGGCCGCAGCCGGCGGGCCTGGACCGACGCCCTCAGGAGCCTGGACGATCCGGACCTGCCGCTGGCCATGCAGGCCAAGGAGAAACTGGCCGGGCTCGACGCGGTGGAGGAATGGCGGGGCGCGGCCCCGGTCAGCGGGGGAGCGGCATCGGTCATTTGACTGCCCGGGGGGTTCCCGGGCCGTGCCGGGACCGCCGCCGACGGCCCCGGTGCCGCGTCGACGGACCGAAGTGTGTCCTCGTCAGCGTGAAACGCACGGGGTACCGCGAGGGGCGGACCATGTGTGCCAGCCTGCTGCGCGGGCCTCGATGCGGGCCGGGACCAAGAGATAAGTCGTTAGACAGATTCGGCCGTGCCCGCCACCGGGAGACGGTTGGTGCGTCGCCCGGCGGTGCGGTTCCCCCGCGCCGCCCCACACTTGAAAGGCCACCACCATGCCGTACATCACCGTGGGCCAGGAGAACAGCACCGACATCGAGCTGTACTACGAGGACCACGGAACCGGCCGTCCGGTCGTCCTCATCCACGGCTTCCCCCTCGACGGACACTCCTGGGAGAAGCAGACCGCGGCCCTCCTCGACGCCGGTTACCGCGTCATCACCTACGACCGCCGCGGCTTCGGCCAGTC
Organism: Streptomyces sp. NPDC029138; assembly: GCF_055564375.1. Classification (NCBI taxonomy): domain Bacteria; kingdom Bacillati; phylum Actinomycetota; class Actinomycetes; order Kitasatosporales; family Streptomycetaceae; genus Streptomyces; species Streptomyces sp. NPDC029138. The sequence continues at coordinate 31,273 of NZ_JBVHWM010000071.1, read as the reverse complement.
CAGCCAGCCCACCACCGGCTACGACTACGACACCTTCGCCGCCGACCTCAACACCGTGCTGGAGACCCTCGACCTCCACGGCGTCACCCTCGTCGGCTTCTCCATGGGCACCGGAGAGGTCGGCCGCTACCTCGGCACCTACGGCTCCGCCCGCATCGCCAAGGCCGCCTTCCTCGCCTCCCTCGAGCCCTTCCTCCTCAAGACCGACGACAACCCCGTCGGCGCCGCCCCCGTCGAGTTCTTCCAGGGCATCTCGGACACGGCCAAGAGCGACCGCTACGCCTACTACACCGACTTCTACCGCGACTTCTACAACCTCGACGAGAACCTCGGCACCCGCATCAGCGAAGAAGCCGTCCGCAACAGCTGGAGCGTCGCGGCCGCCGGCGGCTCCCACGCCGCCTCCGCCGCACCCCTGACCTGGTTCACCGACTTCCGCGAGGACCTCCCCAAGATCACCGTCCCCACCCTGATCCTGCACGGCACCGCCGACAGGATCCTGCCCATCGACTCCACCGCCCGCCCCTTCCACAAGGCCCTCCCCCACGCCGACTACGTCGAGGTCGACGGCGCCCCCCACGGCCTGCTCTGGACCCACGCCCAGGAAGTCAACGACGCCCTCCTCACCTTCCTCGCCAAGTAATCACAGCCAGTGCGACGGTGGCCCCACTCCAGCGAGGCCAGGGGTGCGGGCCACCCGGGCACACCACCAGGTCGTACCCGAGGCGGCGCCGGCGGGCAGGGGAACACCTGCCGGTCTGTCGTCGACCACGTCGAATGACAGATGTCAGGGACCTCACACGTGTCTAGGTTGGAATGGTCTCTCTGCCCGGGACCCCCGGCCCGTCTGGTCGTGCGGCCCCCTCGGCGGTCCCGGTGCCGGGCGGGAAGGCCATCGAACCAACCGGAGACACGGCATGAAGCCGGACACCCACCCCTGCCGGCGGCGCGCGGCCGCGCCGGCTCGTGTGCCGGGTGTCCCCGTCGACGGCGGACCCGCGAGCCGAAGAGAGGAACGAGCCGATGACGACCACTTCTTCCCCGTACCGGGGCACGTGGGCCGACGCGGCCCCGCGTTCCTCCTCGGCGCCGGACGGCGCCCGGCACGCCGAGCCGGCCGGCAGGGGTGGCGACCTCGACACCTGCTGGCGCGCCCTCGGCCGGGGCGCGCAGGGCCGGGGTGCCGCGGTGGTGGTGCGGGGCGAGGCGGGATCCGGCAAGAGCACGCTTCTGCGGAGCGTCGCGGACCGGGCGGCCGGCGACGGGTGGCGGGTACTGCGTGTGTCCGGCGGCGACGCGCGCGCCAGGGGTGCCTTCGGCGCGTTCGAATCCTTGGCCGGCGAACTGCTCGCTTTGGCCGTCGGACTGCCCGACCTGCTGTGCACGGCTCTGAGGAGGGCGCTGAGCGGAGACCCGGCCCCGGACGCGCTGTCCACGTACGCGGCACTGCGGCAGGTGCTGGCGTCCGCGGCACAGCACGGTCCCGTTCTGCTGGTCGTCGACGACTGCCATCTGCTCGACACCGCCTCGGCCCGAGCCGTCACGTTCCTCACCAACCGGCTGCCGGGTACGGCCGTCGCCGTACTGGCGGCCACGGCGGTCGATGTCCACGACCCCTTCGACGGGTGCGAGATCACGGAGGTCTCGTTGTCCGGTCTGGACCGGCACCGGGCCGGGCGCCTGCTGGCGGATCGTTCCCCGGGCCTCGCCGCGGTGGTGCGTGCCGCGGTGATCTCGGCGGCGCAGGGCAATCCACTGGCCCTGCTCAGCCTTTCCGACGCGCTGACCCCGGCGCAACGCGACGGCAGCGCGCCCCTGCCCGATCCCCTGCCGGCGGGCCCGCTGCTGGACGGCAGGCTGGGCGGACTGTTCCGGTCGCTGCCGTCGTCCACCCGCGATCTCCTGGCGCTTCTCGCCCTGACCGAGGCGGGCATGAGCACGATGGATCTCGCGCACGCGGCGGAGCGGCTCGGCACGGGTCTCGACGCCCTCGACCCGGCGGAGAAGGCAGGGCTCGTCCGCGGTGACCGTACGGTGCGCTTCACGCGCCGCTTCCTCCGGACTCTGGCGTACTCCACGGCGTCGCCGGCCGCGCGGCGGCGGGCCCACACCGCCTGGACGAACCTCGGCCTGGCGCTGTGGAGCACGCCGGCGGCCGACGGAACGCATACCGCCCGGGGCACCGACGCGAGCGCGTCCTTCGACCGGCTCGCCCGGGCGGCGGCGGCCAGGGGGCAGTGGAGCGCCGCGCTGCGCGCGTGGCAGCGGGCCGCCGACGCCGGCTCGGACCCGGCGGGCCGTTCGCGCAGGTACGCGGCGGCGGCGACCATGGCCCTGCGCTGCGGCCGCCCGGGCCTCGCGATGGCGCTGAGCCGTCAGGCGCAAGGGGGCCGGGAGCCGGCGCTGGACCGCACCGTCAGCATGGTCCAGGCGAGCGCTGGGTTCGACACCGCCTTCACCGCCGAGACGAACCGGGCGTCCCTCTCCTCGGCTCTGACACATGGCCAGGTGCTCGGGTCCGACGGGCGTGAGTGGGCCGCCTTCCAGTTGGCCCTGCTCGGCTCGCTGACCCATCGGCCCGGCCCGGCACGCCAGGCGCTGGACTGGCTGGGCGCGCAGCCGGCGCCCAGCGCGGCGCTGCGCACGGCCGTACTCGCCCATCTGGATCCGGTGGGCCGGCTCCAGGAGATCAGGTCCGGTCTGGCCGCGGCCGCCGGTCCGGCGGCCGCGGGGGCCGCTCGCTCGAACGCGCGGGAACTGACCTGGCTGGCGGACGCGGCCTGGCGCATCGACGACATCGCGCTCAGCGAACACCTGACGGCGGCCGCCCTGCGGCGCGGCGGGCCGGAGGACCGTACTCATCTCTCGCATGCCTCCGCCCTCCAGGTCGCGCTGATGGTGGCGGCCGGACGGTGGTCGGAGGTGCACACCGTGGTGCCGGCGCGGCTGCGGGAGGCCGAGTGCGAGGGCCTGACCCGGTACGGCGTCTCGCTCAAGGCCCAACTGCTCCTGGTCTGCGCCTTCCAGGGGCGCGCCGAGCAGGCGGCCGAACTGCTGGCGGATGTCCGCCGGTGGGCTCGTGCGTACGACTCCCCCCACCATGGCCAGATCGCGTCCTACGCCGCGTACCTGCTCGCCGGGTCCGGCGCCGCCACGGCCGGCGGCGGGAGCCACGCGCCGCTGCCGTCCGGTCCGGTGAGTGACGTGGTGGCGCGCTATGCCTACGTGGACACCGTACGAGCCGCTCTGGCCCGCGGCCGGACGACACTGGCCCGGGCCCAGGCCGCGCGTGCGTCGTTGCACGGTCTCGAGGCGTTCTCGGCGGACATGCGGCTCGCGGTCCGCCACGGCCGGGCGCTCCTGGCCGCCCACGACGGCCGGAACAACACCGGAACGCTGTTCCGCGCCGCCGCCGAGGCGGCCCCGGCGGCCTCCCGCCCCTTCGCCCGCGGCAGGCTCGCCCTGGATCACGGGATATGGTTGAAGCGGCAACGGGAGACGGTCGGGGCGCGCGGTCAACTGCGGTACGCCTACGACGTGTTCACCCGGCTGGGAGCCACTCCCTGGCAGGAGTCCGCGCGTGCCGAACTGCGGGCGGTCGGCGTGAGCCTCCCGGGCCCGGGCGCCGTCGCGCACCTGGACCCGGGGCGCCCCGTCCTGACCGCTCAGGAACTGCGGATCGTCCGGATGGCCGCCCGCGGGCTGTCCAACCAGGAAATCGCGGACCGGCTGGCCGTCTCGCCACGGACGGTGGCTTCCCATCTGTACAAGGTGTTTCCGCGGCTGGGCGTCAGCTCCCGCCGGGAACTCGACCGTGCACTGCAGGAAATCGGTGATCACACATGACACGAAGCGCCGTCAAGGCACCGGTGCGGGCGCGTACGGGTCCGGCCGGCCGGTTGCGTCTGACGTCCGTGCCGGACGCGCCGACGATGAGGGCCCTGGGAGGGGGCGAGGACCGGGACGCCCTGCCGGTGACGCTCACCCTGACGGCGAGCGACGTGCTCACGGAGGAGGGCGCGCAGGCCTGCCTCCGTGGGGCGCCGGGTGTGCGGGTGGTGCCCTGGGAGGACCGGTACGGTGCCGACGTGGCGCTGGTACTGGCGCACAAGGTCTCCCTGGCGACGCTCAGACGTGTCGAGGAGGTGGCCGGGTCGGACCAGGGGCGGGGGATGCCGGTGCTGCTGGTGGTGGACTCGATCAGCGAGCGGCACCTGTTGTACGCGGTCGACCGCGGGGTGGTGGGTGTGCTGCTGCGCGGCGAGGTCGGTTACGCCGACATCGTGCGGGCGAGCCGCAGGGCCCTGCAAGGGGAGTCGCCGTTGCCGCCCACCCTGGTGCGCGCCCTGGTCGAGCGGTTGCGCTCGCTGCCCGGGGACCAGCCGGGCTCGTCCGGTCTGTCCGCCCGGGAGGTGGACGTCCTGCGACTGCTGGCCGAGGGGTTGAGCACCGCGGAGGTGGCGGGACGCCTCAACTACTCGGAACGCACGATCAAGAACGTGCTGCACGACGTCATCACCCGGCTGGGCCTGCGCAACCGGACGCAGGCGGTGGCCTACGCCATCCGCAACGGCGCACTGTGAGCGCGGTACCGCGGACGGACGGCCGTCGGGGCACGCCGTCGAGCGCGGCGCGACCCCGTAGAGGCCGAAACACTTCCGTGTCGTCTCCGCGCACAAGGCGATAACAGGCCGATGCCGCCTTGTGCCGTCCGACGGCACACCCGGCCGGCACGACCGCCCGCCGCCGGCGGGCCGTCAGGTCCTCGCGCGGTCCCCCGGAAGCGGTGTGCGGACGCGCGCCGGAGCACCGGGTCGGCGGCCCGCACGGCGGACTCGTCGCCGCCCCGGCCGGCGGACCCGGAGCCGACTCCCCCACGGCAGGATCACGCCAGAGCACTGGCGCACTCCACTACCCGCGGAGGCGGCGCATGCGAGCACTTTCCTACGACCCACAAGGTTTCCGGTCCGGCCCGCCCGGGCCGGACCGGGGGGCGAACCCGCCCGGCGGCGCCGACGGGACGGGCACGGACCAGGACGCGCTCCGTCCGGCTCCGCAGGCGCGATCGGCCCTGTTGGGCCGAGAGACGGAGATGCGCCTGCTGAAACGTTTCCTCTCGGATGCGCGGGCGTCGGCTGCCGCGCTGGTCGTACGCGGTGCCTCCGGCATCGGCAAGACGGCGCTGCTGGAGGAGGCCGCGCGACTGGCCGGAACCGGATTCACCCTGCTCGACGTCCGCGGCCTGCGGGCCGAAGCCGACCTCCCGGCCGCCGCCGTCACCCGGATCCTGCTGCGGTGCGGGTCCGGCACCGGCCACTCCACCCCGCCCGGCGGAACCGACGACTGGCTTCCGGGGCACGGAGCGGCGAACGTGCCACACGACGCGGGGACGGTTCTGGCCCGGGCCCTCCACTCGGTGCGGACCACGGCGCGAAGACCCGTACTCCTGGTCCTCGACGACGCCCACTGGTTCGACGCCGAGTCGCTGGACGCCCTCGGCCACGCGCTGCCCCGGCTGGCCGGGAGCCGGGTGAGCGTGCTGCTGTCTGCCGATCCGGCGGCCGGACCCGCCGTCCTGCCCGGACTGCCGGGCCTCTCCCTGGGCCCGCTGGACCACCGGTCGAGCGCGCGGCTGCTGCACCGGCACGGCCCCGGCCTCTCTCCCTCCCTGCACGAACGCGTCCTGCGCGAGGCGTGCGGGCACCCGGCCGCTGTCGTGAGCCTCGCCTGGAACCTCCAGGTCCGCGAGGTGACGGCGGCGGCGCTGCTGGCTCCCGCCCTGCCGCTGGGGAAGCGCTTGCAGGAGAAGGTGACAGCCCGGTTCGACGCGCTCCCCCCGGCCGCCCGTGACTTCCTGCTGCTGACGGCCGAGGCGCACACCGACCGTCTGCCGACCCTGCGTGCCGCCGCGCGGGTGGCGGACGTACCCGCATGGGGGCTGACGGCGGCCGGAGAAGCGGGCCTGGTGACCGTCGACGGGGATTGGCTGCGGTTCAGCTGCCCCCTGCTGCGCTCCGCGCTGCACTGGAGCGCCTCGCTCGCGGAGCGACGGCGGATGAACCTCGCCCTGGCCGCCGTGCACACCGACGACGACTACCGGCACGCGCTGTACGTCACGGCCGTGACCGCACAGCCCGACGAGGCCACCGCGGCCGCGCTGGAGAAGGGAGCCACGAGGGACCCCGCTTCCGCCGCCACCGTCCTGGAGGCCGCCGCCGAACTGACGCCCGATCCCCGCCGCAGAACGCGGCGGCTGGTCCGGGCCGCGCAGGCGGCGGAGATCAGCGGACAGCCGGACGACGTACGAAGACTGCTGGACCTGATCAGCGACGCACTGGTCGACGACGCCCTGGTCGGCGGCGCTCCCGTGGACGCCTCGCTCGCGGCGGTCGTGGCGGCGCTGGAGGCCGGTGTCGCCTACCACAGCGACTCCGTGCCGGCCCACGCGCTGTCGCTCCTGCTGCGTTCGGCGACGGCGGAGACCGCCGGCTGGCCGCCGCCGTTCCTGCCGCTGACCGGCGCCCTCGCACCGGAGCTGTGCGAGCCGGTCGGGAGCGGAGCCGTCGGTCCGCTCTTGGAAGGGCTGCTGCGGAGGAACCCCGACCGCGCGGACTGCCCCCTCCTCGTCTCCGCGCTGTGCTGGACGGACCGCGGCACCCACTCCGCGACGGCCCGTGGGCTGCTGGCGGAAGCGGCACAGGCGGTGCGTGAAGGAACGTTCCCCCGGGACCCCGTCCGGGACGCGGCACTCGTCATCGCCGCGTCCGCGCTGGACGAGCCGGTCGCCGCCGAACAGTACGCCACACGCCTGCTCGCGCCGCTGACCACGCGCGGGCAGTTCGGCCTCGCCCTGATGGTGCTGGCCCATCTGCAGATCGCCCGCGTCCACCTCGGCGACCGCGACGGCCTCATGCAGGACGCGCGGACCGGCCTGCGCTGGGCGCGCTCCTCGGCCAACGCCCACGCGGAGATGGTGTTCGAGACCGGAGTGGCGCACGCGCGGGCCTGGACCGGCAACGAGGAGGGCCACCGCGAACTGACCGACCGCATCCTGGCCTTCGCACTCCCCCGCCGTCTGCACATGCTGGCCGCCCGCGCCCGCTGGGCGCGGGGACTGCTGGCCCTCGCCCGCGGCCGGCCGGAGGAAGCCTACGAGGAGCTGCGGATGCTGTCGGCCGCGGACGGAGACGCCCGTCACCCGGTCGTCGCGGCCTGGGCCCTGGGCGACCTGGTCACGGCCGGCGTCGCCACCGGGCACGCGGACGAGGCGCGTCGCCAGGTGGACCGGGTACGCGAGGCCAACCGGGCTGTCGGCTCAGCCCTCCTGCGGCACCTGATCGGACGCTCGGAAGCACTCCTCAGCGAAGGTCCGGACGCGGAACGGCACTTCTCGGCCACGCTCGCCGCACAGGACGACGCCCTGCGCTACGAGTCGGCACGCACGCATCTCGCCTTCGGTGAGTGGCTGCGCCGCCGGCGCCGGGTGCTGGACGCACGGCCCCACCTCCAGCGGGCCCGGGAGCTGTTCGGCACGCTCGGCGCGACCGCGTGGGAGCGGCGCGCGGCCTCCGAGCTGCTGGCCGCGGGCGAGACGGGGGACACGTCCCGTCCCGCATGGGCCGAGACGTACGACCTGACGCCCCGCGAGGCCGAGGTGACCCGCCTCGCGGCCGACGGGCTGTCGAACCAGCGGATCGGCTGGCAGCTGGGAATGAGCCCTCGCACGGTCGCGAGCCACCTGTCACACGTCTTCGCCAAGACAGGTGTGACCTCGCGCAAACACCTGCCCGCGGCGCTCCGCGACTGACGCCCGCGGCGACAAGCCGCATCGCCGCCTTGACAGGGAGAGTTCGATGAAGAAACCCTGGGCAGCGGAATGTGCACCCCTCACGCACCGGGTCTTGGCCCGCTCGCCGAGCGGGCCAAGACCCGGTGCTGGGCCGTCGCGGAAGCGGGAAACAGGTATGACCGACTGGCACAAGACAGCGTGCAGCCTCTGTTACGTCAACTGCGGTCTTGAGGTCGCGATCGACCAGCGTGCGATCACCCGCGTCCGCGGCGACAAGGAGAACCCGCGCACCCGGGGCTACCTCTGCCAGAAGGCGCAGCGGCTGACGTGGTACGGCGACCACCCGGACCGTCTCACCACACCGCTGCGCCGCCGCCCCGACGGCGGCCACGAGCCCGTGGACTGGGATACCGCGCTGACCGAGATCGCTGGGCGCCTGCGCGACATCCGGGACACCACCGAACCGGGAGGCCCCGGCGCGCTCGCCTACGTCGGCGGCGGGGGCCAGGGCAACCACTCCGGTGGTGCGTACGGGAACGCGCTGATGAGCTGGATGAACTCCACACGGTTCTTCGGCGCCCTGTCGCAGGAGAAGACCGGGGACTTCTGGGTCAACGGCAAACTGTTCGGCGGGCAGGTCTGCCACACGTCCGAGGGCGTCGAGGAGTGCGACCTCCTGGTGGCGATCGGCTGCAACCCGTGGCTGGCGCACGGTTTCAACCGGGCCCGCACCGAGGTGAACAGCATCAAGAACGACCCCGGCCGGAAGATGATCGTCATCGATCCGCGGCGTACCGAGACGGCGGATGCGGCCGACGTCCACCTGCCGTTGCGGCCCGGCACCGACGCCTACCTGCTGGGCGCGATCCTCGCCCTGATCGTGCGGCGCGGCGGCGCGGACGAGGCGTTCCTGCGGGAACACACCGAGGGCTACGAACAGGTCGCCGACGCCCTGCTCCGCATCCCCGTCGACGAGTGGATCGCCCAGGCCGAGGTGCCACGGTCGGAGGTGGAGCGGGCCGTGGAGCTGATCCTGGCCGCGCGGGCGATGACCGTCCGCGTCGAACTGGGCGTCCAGCAGGGGCGCAACTCCACGCTCAACAGCTACCTGGAGAAGCTGCTGTACCTGGTCACCGGGCACTTCGGCCGGCCGGGCACCAACGCCCTGCACTCCTGGCTGATCCCCTTGTGGAAGGAGTCCCACGGGGAGCGGTCGGAGATCACCGGGTTCGAGTACATCGGCGGCTACCTGCCCATGAACACCCTGGCCGAAGAGGTCCTCGCCGACCATCCGCACCGGGCCCGTGCCGTCTGGGTGGACTCGTCCAATCCGGCCAACACCGCGGCGGACACGGCGTCCGTCGAGCGCGCCCTCTCGGAATGTGAACTGTCGGTGGTCGTCGACATCGCCTACACGGAGACGGCGGCGCTGGCCGACTACGTCCTGCCCGCGGCCTCGCAGCACGAGAAGTGGGAGTGGACGTTCTTCGACTTCGAGTGGCCGACGAACTACTTCCAGCTCCGGCGGCCGCTGTTCACTCCGCTGCCGGGCACCCTGGTGGAGGCCGAGATCTACACCCGGCTCCTGGAGAAGCTCGGCGCCCTGCCGGACCGGGCGGAGCTGGACCGGCTCACGGAGCTGGCCCGCGCCGACCGGCCGAACCTGCTGCGGCACGCCGCCGCCACCCTGCGCGAGGCCCCGGGCATCGCCCCCGTCCTGCTGTACCGCACGCTCGGCCGTACGCTGCCCGACGGCGCGGCCTCCGCGGCGGTCCTGTGGCCCGGCTGCCACACCGCCGCGCACCGGCTGGGACCCGCCGTCCAACGGGCGCTGGACACCGAGGCGTCCGGGACCGCACTCGGCGAGGAACTCTTCGACCGCGTCCTGCGGTCACCGAGCGGTCTCGCCTTCAGCAAGCACGCCTACGACGAGGTGTGGAGCCTGATGCGCGGCGAACGCGTCACGCTCGCCGTGCCGGAACTGCTCACCTGGCTCACGTCCCTGGACCCGGCCGCCGACCGCCGCGACCCAGCGTTCCCGCTGTCCCTGATCAACGGCCAGCGCCGCAGCCACAACGCCAACCAGATCCTGCGCCCGCCCGCGTGGCGCAGGAGCGACCCGGACGGCGCGCTGCGCGCCCGCTCCGAGGACCTGTCCGCCGCCGGTGTCGCCCCGGGCGACTGGGTGGCCGTGGTGTCGAGGACCGGCCGCCTGGTCGCGCGGGCCGAGGCCGACGAGACGCTGCGGGCCGGGCAGGTGGCCCTGCCCCACGGCTTCGGCATGTCGGTCCCCGACGGCCGCGGTGGGCGTGTCACCCACGGCCCGCGGATCAATCTGCTCACCGACGCCACCGACCGCGACCCGATCGCCGGCACGCCGCACCACAAGGACATGCCGGTACGACTGGAGCGGCCGACGCCCGAGGAACGGGAGACCGCCCAGCGGGACAGCGACCGCGTGCACGCGCTGATGCGCACCTGACCGGCGGCGACGGCGGGCCTGGCACGGCACGGGTCTCGAGCCCCCTTCGGGGTGCGCGTCCCTGACGCCGCCGTCTCGGCGCCGGTCAGGCGTCCGTGGCCGGGAGCGTGTCCGTGCGCAGCCAGGGGGACGCGAAGTCCACGTGTTCGGCGCCGAGTCCGTGGGGCTCGTCGGTGTAGAACCGCAGCCGGACACCGTCGGGGTCGGGAACCACCAGGAGGTGGCCGACCAGGGCGACGATGACCGGTGAGTGCGGCACGCCGAGCGCGTCGAGGTGACGGATCCAGCCGTCGAGTTCGGCCCGGCCCGTCACCGTGAAGGTCAGCGGGTCGAAGCCGGCCAGCCGTCCGGCGGTCGCCGGGTCGAGACGCAGTTCCACGGGCACGGCCGCACCGGGGACGTCGAGGATGACGGCGAACAGCTCCCCGTCCCGGGTGACGTGGTCGAACTCCTCAAGGCGGCGTGCGCCCAGGACGGAGCCGTACCAGGCGATGCTCCGCTCCAGATCGGACACGGGAATCTTGATGTGGTGCAGGCCCCGCACCACGGGTCGGGCGGACATATGGAACACACTCCTCGGATACACGTGCCCCGCTGTCAGGGGCACCACCGAACATACTCCTCGGGCATGTGGAACCGTTCGTGCACGCACACTGTCCTCGCGTGCACATGTGCGCCGCCTGAGCCACACACGGAGGGCGATCCGTGGCCCGGCGGTGTGACCCGGTGGCATTCTTCGGGCATGGCAACCTCATTCCCCGAGATCGGTGATCGTCCCGACGATCTCGCCACCGCCGCCGAAGTGCGCCTGGACGACGGTCAGCTCGCACGGGCCGCCCAGTACGCGAGCCGCGAGGAGGTCCGGGCAGGAGACGTCCTCTACCAGGTGGAGGACGATTCGGTCGACCTCTTCCTGTGCGAGACGGCGACGCTGGAGGCGATCATCCCGTCCTCGGAGGGCGGTGACGGGCACCTCTTCATGACGCACGGCCCCGGCCAGTTCGCCGGCGAACTCAACCTGCTCACCGGGCAGCGGCGCGGGCTGACCGTACGTGTCGCGACCGGCGGCACGATCCACCGGGTCGAACCGGCGGCCTTCCGCCGGCTGATGGCCCAGGAGACCGAACTCTCCGACCTGCTCCTGCGCGCGATCCTCGCCCGGCGCCGGCTGCTGCGCCAGGCGACGGAGCAGACCCTGCGGATCGTCGGCGACGCCGGATCGGCCGCGGGCCTGGCCATGCGCACCTTCCTGGACCGTCAGGGTGTGCCGCACCGGTGGCTGGACAGCGGCTCCCCGCAGGGCGCGGACGCGATGCGTTCGTCCGGTCTCACCGAGGAGGACCTGCCCGCGGCTCTGTCGTCGCGCGAGGCGACGCCCCGTGTGACGCCGGGCGTGCTGAGCCAGCAGCTCAACCTCGCCTACCGCCGTACCGGGCGCGGCTCGGCCGACCTCACCGTCGTGGGTGCCGGTCCGGCGGGGCTGGCGGCCGCGGTGTACGGCGCCTCCGAGGGCCTGGAAACGGTGCTGCTGGACGGGGTGGCCGTCGGCGGCCAGGCCGCCACGAGCGCACGTATCGAGAACTACCTCGGTTTCCCCTTCGGGCTCAGCGGAGCCGATCTGACCGCGCGTGCCGCCGTACAGGCGCTGAAATTCGGTGTGCACCTCGCCAGTCCGTGCGGTGTCGTCGGGCTGAGCACCGAGGGCCCGGACCACGTCGTGACCCTGGTGGACGGAACCCGCATCGAGACGCGGGCGGTGATCGTCGCCACCGGAGCGGAGTACCGGGCGCTCCCTCTCGACGGCTGGGCGGAACTGACCGGCTGCGGCATCTACTACGCGGCCACCGACCTGGAGGCCCAGGCGGTCGCGGGCCGGCCGGTCGCCGTGGTCGGCGGCGCCAACTCCGCGGGCCAGGCCGCCCTGCACCTGGCCCGGTACGCCTCCGAGGTCACCCTGGTGGTACGGGGACCCGATCTCGGTGCCCGCATGTCCGCGTACCTCGTGGAACGCATCGTGAACGATCCGCGGATCACCGTGCTCACCGGCACCGAGGTGACGGCGCTGCACGGCAGGCCCCACCTGGACGGTGTGTCCCTGACCACCCGGGCCGAAGGCACGGGGGCGCGCCGTATGGACTGCGCGGGTCTGTTCTGCTTCATCGGGGCCCGTCCGGCGACGACATGGCTCGGTGGAGTGGTCCTGGACCCGGACGGGTTCGTGCCGACGGACCGGCAGTTGTCGACGGAGGACCTCGGACCGCGCTGGAAGGAACTGGGGCGCGAACCGCTGCCGTACGAGACCAGCGTGCCCGGCGTGTTCGCCGCCGGTGACGTGCGTCTGGCCTCGATGAAGCGGGTCGCCGCCGCCGTCGGTGACGGCGCCAGTGCCGTGCGCTCGGTCCACCAGTACCTCGCGACGATTCGAGGCGGGAACACTCATGAGCGAGCGACTGCGCGATGACGACATCGTCCACATCGGCCACGGTGTCCATCTGGTGTCGGGCAGCAGCACCAACTGGGTGATCGTCAAGGACGGTGCCGACGCCACACTGGTGGACACCGGATATCCGAACGACCACGAGCTGCTGCTGGCCTCCCTGGACGCGCTGGGTCTGAAGCCGGAAGCCGTGCGCGCGATCCTGGTGACGCACGCCCACAACGACCACATAGGTGCCGCGGAGCGCCTGCGGCTCGCGTACGGCACACCGGTCCTGATGCACGAGGAGGAGGTTCCCCACGCGCGGCGGGACCACCTGCACCAGGTCTCCGTAGGACAGGTGCTGACGCAGGCATGGCGCCCGGGTGTGCTGCCCTGGGCCGTCCACGCCATCCGGGCCGGGGGCACCGCACATGTGCCGGTCACCGAGCCCGCGCCGTTCCCCGCACCGGGTCCCCTGGACCTGCCCGGCGCGCCGGAGCCGGTGCACACTCCGGGGCACACCGAGGGGCACTGCGCCTATCTGCTGGCCGGCAGCGGCATTCTGATCAGCGGTGACGCCCTGGTCACCGCCCATCCGACGTCCCGGATCGCCGGCCCTCAGCTCCTCCCCGCCATGTTCGACACCGACCGGTCCGAAGCCCTGCGCTCCCTGGACGTGCTGGAAGGTGTCGACGCCGAGGTCATCCTGCCCGGACACGGACCGGCGCACCGGGGAAGCGTGAAGCGGGCCGTCGCACGCGCCCGGCAGCACGCCGTACGATGAGGCCGGGGGACGAGGTCCCCCCGGCCTCCCGATTCCCGCGCTACGCCTCGAAGACCTCGCGCAGCCTGGCCTCCTCCTGCTCGGACAGGTTGCTGTGGATCAACCGGGCGGTCCCGTGGGGGAACGCCTCGTGGACGCGGTCCACGACCGCGTCGGAGGTGAGCAGGAACAGGGCGGACGTGCCCAGCCCGACCTCGCCACGGACGCTCTCGATGAAGTCGTCGTCGATGCCGACGTCGGCCAGCGAGCCGCCCAGCGCACCGCTGAGAGCGCCCACGGCGGCGCCGAGCAGGGGCACGAAGAAGATCAGGCCGAACAGCAGGCCCCAGAAGGCGCCCGACAGCGCGCCCGCGGCGGTGAGGTTGTGAAGCTGCTTGGTCCTGGGCCGTTTGCGCCCCTCCGGCCAGGTGACGACCGCCGCGTCGTGGACCTGCACGAGCCCCTGCTTCTGCAGGGACAGCAGGGTTTCCTCGACGCGGTCGGCGCCGTCGGGGGTGGGGAACTTCCACACGGTGAGAGTGGCCACGGGGGCTCCTTTCGAGGATCGCCTCACATGACGACGGCCCGGAAGGCGTCGTGTGCGATCACGCGAGAACAGAAGAAGGCCGGTACGCACCGGGGTCCGCGGCCCGGCACCGTGCCGGCGCGGTCCGCCGGCGAGACGCAGGGGAAGACATGTACGCGGCCCGGATCGGTGGACAGCATACCCAAGACAGTCACCGCTGCAGATATGTATGTCGGTGCCGCGCCGGGTCAGCTCCGCAGCAGTTCGTCCGGCACGTCCGTACCGAGGAAGTCGAGGAGGGCGGCGAGCTTCCGGTCGAGTTCGACACCGACCTCGGTCACCTCGGGGATGCCGAGTCCGGCGAAGTGGGTGCTGGGTTGGTCCACGCTGAACCAGGCCGCTCCGGCCTCGTCCTGCCAGATCACAGTGCGCAGCGGCGCGTAGAGCATGGTCCGCGGGTCGTGGCGGTACATGCGCTCGGCGATGGTGTGGTTGCCCATCAGGTACCAGAAGCAGACCGCCTGGTGTCCGGCGCGGCGGAAGAGGGGGTGCGCCGCGTTCTTGGCGAAGATCATGAAACCGTGCGGGGCCGCCGAGGCGATGAGCCCGGTGATCTCCGACCAGGAGGCTTCCCGGCGGATCAGCGACTCCAGCTCCTCCTCCGGTACTGGTGGTACGGCGGCCTCGTAGCTCTGCCGGAAGTCGGACACGGACGGCACGGACACATCCAGACGCCGCACGGGGAACGTAGTCATTTCGCCTCCTGGCTGGTGCTCGGTCGATCGATGTCGACCATAACGGCGCGGTGGCTGACGCGCGGCGCACACGTATCCGACGGGCGGCCCGGCGGCCCGATTCTGCACCATCGGGCAACCGTGCCAAGAAGAACGACCGCCGTGCGGCACGGCTGTCAGGTGCCGTTCCCTTCGTCGAAGGCCTGCAGCGCGTCGCGCAGGGCGGCGCGGGAGGTGATGCCCAGCTTGGGGAACACCCGGTAGAGGTGGGCGCCCGCGGTGCGGGGCGAGATGTTGAGCTGCCGGCCGATCTCCTTGTTGGACAGACCGCTCGCCGCGAGTTCCGCGATACGACGCTCCTGTGCGCTCATCTTCACCCCGGTCCTGGCGTCAGCGACCCCGACGCCCACGCCGGCCGCGCGCAGTTCGTCCCGCGCGCGCTGCGCCCAGAGCGGGGCCTTCAGCTGCTGCTCGAACACTTCCAGCGCCACGCTCAACTGGACGCGCGCGGCCGTGTACTCCCGGCGCCGGCGGAGCCACTCGCCGTACCACAGCCGGAGACGGGCGTGTTCGAAGGGCCACAGGGAGGCGTCCGGGACCGCGAGGGCCGCCTCGTACAGCGCGCCCGCCTCGTCGTCGGGCGCGGCGACCGCGGCGGCCGCGGCGAGGATGACCGCGTGGTGCGGTGAGATGGTGTCCAGACGCGCCTGCCGCCCCGCCTCGACGTGTGCGCGGGCCGCCTCGGTCCTGCCGGTGCGCACCGCGGACTCCACCAGGTCCAGGAACACACGCGAGAAATGGGGGAAGTGGGAGGGCAGTTCTCCCGGCGGGGTCAGCGCGGAGGTCAGCAGATAGGCCTCCTCGAAGTCCCCGCGGCCGACCGCGGCACGGGCCCAGGTCTCGTTCACCGTGGACATCAGCAACTGCATGCGTCGCGGCTGGGCCCACGCGGTGATCGTGTCGCAGTGCCGGCGCAGCGCTGCCTCGTCCCCGCGGCCGGACGCGACCATGGCGAGTCCGTACGTGAAGATGATGTGGATGAGGTTGTACTCGTGCTCGTTGGCATCCGCGAAGCCCTGGGACGCGATCGCCTGGATCTTGTCCCATTCACCCCGCATGAAAGCCTCGTGGGCCCTGGCCACCACGCCGAAGCGCAGGCTGTCGTACGCGCCGTGCCCGACGGCCTCCCGCCACACACCGTCGTAGTACGTGAAGCAGTCGAGGTACATGGCCGTGTAGATCAGCCAGGTGACACGCCACAGGGGCGTGTCGGGAGACAGCGCGGCCGTCGCTTTGTCCAGTCGTTCCCGCACGTCATGAGCGGTCCGCGCGGGGTCGGCGACGCAGTCGAAGCACATGCGCGCGGACTCGGAGATCCGGTCGAGCGCGCGGTACACGGGGGGCCACAGTTCCGCACGGCCTCCCCACACCGCCGCGTTGAGCAGGACGTAGAACGCGTCGTCGTACGCGTCCACGTCCTTCGGGAGGGTGCTTCCGCGCGCCGCCTCCATGGCGGGGGGCAGGATGCGGTAGACCGCGTCGATGTCTCCCTCCCGGTGGAACTGCACGTAGCCCGCGGCCGCCGCCCCCCGCAGCGATTCCGCGGTCTGGCCGGCCAGTTCGTGGGCCGTTCCCAGGAGACCGGCGATGCCGGCGGCGAACGCGGCCTGCTCCAGTCGGCGTCCGCGTTCGGTGGGGTCCTCGCTCAGTTCGACGGCACGGCGGTACGCCGTGACGGCCTCCGCGGCACCGCCACGGGCCATGGCCCGCTCCGCCGCGCGGGTGAGTTCGACGGCGACCGCCTCATCGGGGTCGTCCGCGGCGTGGGCGAGATGCAGGGCGCGTCGCTCCGGCTCCGTCTTCAGGACCTCGGCCAGCGCACGGTGTGCGGCTCTGCGGCGCCCGGCCGGGGACATGTGCACCACGCAGGAGCGGACCAGGGGGTGCCGGAAGGTGACCTGCTCCGCGACGTGGTCGACGCGGACCAGTCCGGTGCGCTCGCCCGTCTCCAGCAGGCCGTCGTCCCACTCCTCGGCCCCTGTGCCGAAGGCCGCCCGGATGTCCCCCAGGTTGCCGGGGCGCTCCCCGTCCAGGGCCGTCAGCAGCAGGGCGAAACGTGTCACGGAGCCGAGCTGCCGGATGCGGTCGGCGAACACGCTCTCCAGCCGGCTGTTGAGCGGCAGGTTCGCCGGGAGGGCTTCGGCGCCGTCACGCTGGGCGTCGGTGAGCTGGCTCGGCAGCTCCACCAGGGCGAGCGGGTTGCCCTCGGACTCGTCCAGCAGCCGCCGCCTGGTCGTCTCGGCCAGCCCCGGGTGACTACTGTCGAGCAGCACCAACGCGTCGGGGGCCGGCAGCGGACCGACGTCGAGCACGCGCAGGCCCGTGGGGTCGAGGGAGCCGTGTGCTCCGCTCCGCGCGGCCATGATGAAGGCCGCCCGGCAACTGCTGAGCCTGCGGGTGATGAACGTCAGCACCTCGGCGCTGGAGCGGTCGATCCAGTGCACGTCGTCCACCACCACGCACAGGGGCCGCCCCTTGGACGCGGCTTGGAGGAGCGCCAGCGCCGCCGCCGAGATGGCGAAGCGTCCCGGCGCCGAGCCCTCACGGATCGAGAGCGCCTGTTCCAGCACGCAGCTCTGGAAGGCCGGCAGGTCCGCGAGGTGATCGAAGAGCGGATAGAGGAGCTGGTGCAGCGCGGAGAACGCGAGCCCCTGTTCGCTCTCGACTCCGACGACCTGGAGCAGGCGCAGTCCGCTCGCCCGGGCGTGGGCGGTCGCGGCTTCCAGCAGAGCGGTCTTTCCCACCCCGGGGTCGCCTTGCAGCAGCAGCGCTGCTCCTTCATTCTCCGCCTCGGCCAGCAGTGCTTCGAGAGCGTGTGACTCGGACGTACGGCCCACCAACGACAACGTTCCTCCCACGCCGGAGGACGGTTGCCCCTGCCGACACTCACATAGTGGCTGCCGGCGGGTAGGTAACGCATCTGTCGGTCGACTGGTATCGGCCAGGTTTCAGGCTCCTTCGGCCAGAAAGGTCAGCACATCCCGCGCGACCTCCCCGTGGTGCTGGAACAGGAAGCCGTGACCGGAGTCGGGATACGTTTTCAGCCGTGCGTCGGACAGCAGGCCCGCGAGCACGCGGGACGCGGCGGGCGGCGTGACAAGGTCGCTGTCCCCGTGCACCACGAGCGCGGGCTGCCTGATCGCGGAGAGCCTGCGCAGAGCGCCGTGGTCCGGGATGCCCCACTCGTTCATCGCCTCGTACTGCGCCTGCCTGGCCGCTCGGCGCGCCGGCAGGTCCCGGTCGTGCTCCCGCTCGATGTACCTGCCCAGGAACTCCAGCCCGCTGCGCTGGCTGGACTCGGTGTGGTTGAAGAAGACGTACAGGTAGTCCGCCAGGCTCGGCTGGTCGGCGTCGGCGCGGGCGAAGATGCCGTCGGGCCAGCCGAAGACGCCCGGGCCACCTCGCGGGGCGGTGGCCGCCAGCACCAGGCGGCGGACGACTGCGGGGCGCAGCAGGGCCAGCTCCTGTGCCGTGCAGCCCCCCATCGAGAATCCCAGCAGGTCCGCCTGCCGCACCCCGATGGCGGTCATGAAGGCGAGGGTGTCCACCGCCGTTTCCGCGATGGTGCGGGGGGTGTGGCCGGTGCTCAGACCGACCCCGGCGTTGTCGAAGGCGATGACGTCGCGTTCCGTCGCCAGGGCGTTGACCAGTGCCGGGTCCCAGCTGTCCAGGGTGCCGCGGAAGTGGTGGAGCATGAGCAGCGGCGGCTGTGAGCCGGAGGGACCACAGCGCCGATAGGCGTATGTGACGCCGTTGGGGGCGTGGACGACGTCGTTCGGTGCGTCGGTGTACATCTCGGAGCCTCCGCCGTGGCCTTGCCTCCCGTTCGGGTGGGAGGCGACGTGTGCCGTCGAGTGTGACGACGGGCCGGGGCCGGGGCATCGGACATTTGACCATGAGGAAGGCGTGACCGGAGCCAGTGAGGATCCGGTGTCAGACGGGCGGCAGCAGGCTCTCGGTGAGGGTGGCCCAGTCCAGGAGCGCGCCCTCGCCGGCGGAGGGGACCGTGAGATAGGTGTCTTCCAGCCATCGGCGGAGCACGGTCAGGTCGGCCGCGGACGTCGCATGCCCGTCGAACCGGCACATCGAATACCGCTGCCAGACCGGAGAGGTCACACCCGACCGCGCCGGCCGGCCGGGAGCCGGAAGGGCGCGGTGGCTCCCGGTGGGGGGCGGACCCGGCGGCGGGAGTGTCGGAGGGGTGGGACACGGCCGTGCCCCGTCGAACGCTTCCATCGTCACACCTCCGCGACGAGCCTGTGTTCCCACCAGCCTTTCGGACCGGCGCGCGGCGGGCCTCCGTCGTGTGACTGGCCCCTCGGCGGAAGGCGTGTCCCGGACCTCGGGGTGTCGCCACCCTCTCGGAAAGCACAGTCAGTCGACTGATGGATCCCCGGGTGAGGGCTCCTAGCCTGAACGAGACCGCGGCCCCTGACCCCTCGACGGCCGCCCGTGCGCGTATCCGTGTCCCAAGTGGTTCCGTACAAGAGACCGAGGCAGGTCCGAAGTGACAGACTCCTCCCCCGTCGCCCTGGCGGCTCTACAGGTGGCGCGTTCCGAGCCCGACATCGACCTACGACTGCTGCGGGCGTTCCTGGCCGTCGCCCGGGACGGTCACTTCGGTCGTGCCGCGGACCGTCTCATGGTCGCCCAGTCGGCGTTGAGCAGGCAGGTGCAGCAACTCGAACGCCTGCTGGGGGCGCCCCTGTTCACCCGCACGTCCCGGGGTGCCCGGCTGACCACCGTGGGACGGCTCGTGCTGCCGCATGCCGAACAGTCCATCGCCCAGAACCGTCGGCTCGTCCGCCTGGTGAGATCGGCGGCGGGGCAGTACGGAGCGCGCACGCTGACGATCTCCGCTCCCCTGCCCAGCCCTCCCGGCGGACTGCTGGCCGAGGCGGTGCGCCATTTCCGTGCCACGCACCCGGACATGCAGGTCTCGGTCGTCGGACTGGACGACTGCGATGTCGCCGCCGCACTGCGGGACGGCCGCGTCGACGCGGCTCTGACCTGGGGCGGGGACCTGTACACCGATCACTCGCAGGTGCTCCTCGAAGAGGGCGCCGACGCACTCGTGAGCCGGCACCACGCCTGGGCCGGGGCGCCGGAGATGTCCTTGGCCGCGCTGACCGAGGACCCGCTTCTCTTCCCGGTCCGGGAACGCGGGCACTGCTGGGACTCGCTGAACGAGCTGGCCGCCGCCGCACAGGTACGGCTGACCCCCGTGCCCACGGCTCCCTCCGCCGTCCCGGACCTGGTCGCGGCGGGCCTGGGGGTGTCCGTCGTACCGGCGTCCTTCGGTTTCGCCGGCTACACGGACGTGGCCTTCGTACCGCTGCCCGGTCTGCACCACCGGATGAGCGTCGTGTGGCACGGCGGTGACGGCTCCGCCGTCGCCGAGGCCTTCGTCGCGTCCTGCCGGTCCGCGGCCGCCGGGCTGACCGCGGCGCACCCCGATGTCTGGAGACTCCCCGCCACGTCTCGGCCACGTTGACGAAAACCCGGGTTTGCGTCGACGCGGGAAATCGCGCATCGTGTCCACGGCAGGGCGGCGGCCCGCGCGGGCGGCTTGTGGAATGAATCTGGAATGTCTCCCCCATTTTCTTGATTATTTCTGGAAGGGCGGCCGCCTGCGCGTTCTTGACTTCCCGGCGAAAAGGAAGAATCCGAACCCCCTGGGTGTTACGTGATAGTTTCCGCTCAATTCCGAGGAGCCGGGGAGGAACAATGGTCCGTGGACGCGTGGACGAGGACCCGCTGGACGGGATCGTCGGGCGTGAGCCGGAGATGTCCCGTGTCCTGCGAGGCCTTTTCCCGGAGCGGGCCGAGGAGGCCGGCGCCCTCCTCCTCGTGGGCGAGTCCGGCATGGGCAAGACCACACTGCTGCACGCCGTGGCGGCGGAGGCGGGCCGCCGCGGGACCGTCCTGCGCTGCGCCGGCAGCCAGGCCGGGCGGACGCTCGCACACGGCGCCCTGCACCAGTTGCTGAGGCCCGCCCTGCATCACCTGCCCCGGCTGCCGGCCGCGCAGGGCGCTGCCCTGTCCCGCGCCCTCGGCATGCGGCACGCGCCGGCCCGTACCGCTGACGCCGAAGGCGGTGACGAGCGGCAGCTCGTCGGGCTCGCTTCCCTGAACCTGCTGCTGGCCGCGGCCACCCACCGCCCGGCCACGATCGTCGTGGACGACCTCCAGTGGCTGGACGCCGCCTCTCTGGAGACCTTGCTGTTCATCGCGCGACGCATAGCCGGCGAACCGGTGGGTCTGCTGGCGGCCGTACGCGGCGACGTCGCGTCCGCACCCGGGTGGTCCGATCTCGAGCCGGTGCCGGTCGGGCCCTTGTCCGGGGAGGCGGCCGGACGCTTGCTGGACGCGCAGCCCGTGGTTCCCCGGGGCTGGGTGCGCGGGCAGGTGCTGCGGCTGGCGGCGGGTAATCCGCTGGCCTTGGTGGAGTTGGCGCGGGACGCCGCGGAGCGGGGCTTTTCGAGGTGGGACACGGCGGTGGGGGCGGGATTCTCGCTGCCGGCCCGGTTGGAGAAGGCCTTCGCGGAACGGTTGGACGGATTGCCGGAGGCCACCCGCCGGGTGCTGTTGTTCGCGGCGGCCGCGGACGGGCCGGACATGCGGGCGGCGCTGTCGGCGGCCGCGTCGCTGCCTGGCGGCGGCGCCGAGGCGTGGGCGGCCGCGGAGGACGCGGGGCTGGTGCGCCTGGTGAGCGGGAGGGTCGAGTTCCGGCATCCGCTCATGCGCTCCGTGGTGTATGGGACGGCGTCGTTCGCGGAGCGTCGCGAGGTGCATCTGCGGCTGGCGGACGGGCTGGCGGAGGATCCCGACCGGCGGGCGTGGCATCTGGCCGCGGCGTCCCTGGCGCCGAACGAGTCGGTCGCGGGCGCGCTGGTGGAGACGGCGGACCGGGCACGTCGGCGGGGCGGCTATCGCGTGGCGGCCGCGGCGCTGGAGCGCGCGGCGCAGTTGAGCGAACGGGGATGGTCGCGGGCGCGGCGGTTGCTGGACGCGTGCGATCTCGCCGTGCACGCGGGCGAGCCGTGGTGGGTGGAGGCGCTGACGGGCGAGGTTGTCGCGGCGACGGACGACACCGGGATGCTGGCCGAGGCGGCGCTGCGGAGAGGGTGGGCGCTGGCGGCGACCGGCCGGCAGAGGGCCGCGCTCTCGCATCTGCTGCCGTTGGCCGCCCACATGACGGACGCCTCGCCGGTGACGGCGCTGGACGCGGTCAGTCACAGCGCGGTGGTTCTGTACTGCAGCGGCGACGAAACCTTCCGCCGCCAGGCACAGGGGCTGCTGGCACGTATCCCGGACGACGTGGGCAGCGCGTACGAACAGGTGTGGGCACGTGCCTGCTGTGACCCCTTCGGTGACCGTCGCGGTGTGCTGGCGGCGCTGGAGCGCGCCGCGGCCGCCGCGGACGACGTGCCCGGACGGTTGAGCGTGCTGGGAGGCGCGGCCTGGATCCTGGACGAGACGGCGCTGGGGGTGCGGTTGCTGAGTGCGGTGATAGAACGTCTCCGGACGGTGACGACCGCGGGCTCCAGCGCCATGGTGGGACAGACGCTCGCGTTGGCGCAGTTCGACGCCGGTGCGTGGGAGGCGGCGTGCGAGTCCGCCGAGGACGCGCGGCGGGTGGCGGAGGAGAACGGGCTGGAGTCGGCGGCGTGGGTGGCCGTGTACGTGAGCGCGATGGTGCTGGCGTTGCGCGGGGAGGACGCCCGGGGGCTGATGGCGCGGGCCGTGCGGGGGCTCGACGTGTCGGAGAGCCGGGCGCTGGGTGTGCGTATGGCGACGGTGCGTGCGGCGGTGGCCGCCGCCGAGGGTGATCACGCGCTGGAGTTCGAGTTGTTGCGGGGGCTGTTCACGGCGGGGCCCGACCCACGGCCGGTGCACTACCACTGCTCCCTCTACGGCGTGGGGGACCTGGCGGCCGCCGCCGTCCGGGTGGGGCGGCCCGAAGAGGCGGTCGCGGTGGTCGACGCGGTCGAGCGGTGGGTGGGCGAGGGGATGTCGCCGCGCCTGCGGCTGCTCGTCGGACGGGCGCGGGCGTTGCTGTGCGAGGGGGAGGAAGCGGAAGGGCTGTTCCGTACGGTCGTGGGGGACCCGGTGGGCGAGCAGTGGCCGTTCGAGCGGGCGGTGGTGTCGCTGGAGTTCGGTGAGTGGCTGCGCCGCAGGCGCCGGATGAGCGAGGCGCGGGCCGAACTGGCGCGGGCGCTGACGGTGTTCGAGCGGCTGAAGGCGCATCCGTGGGTGGAGCGGACGACGGGAGAGCTGCGCGCCTGCGGGGTACCCGTGCGGGACGCGGAGGGGCACCCGGGGTCGGTTGAGCGTCTGACCCCTCAGCAGTTGCAGATCGCGCGGCTGGCGGCGGCGGGGCTCACCAATCGGCAGATCGGCGAACGGTTGCTGCTGTCCGCCCGTACCGTGGGCTTCCACCTGTACCAGGTCTTCCCCAAGCTGGGGGTCAGCAGCCGGACCCAGCTCCACGACGCGCTCAGCCGCGCCGGACTGCCACGGGAGCGGACACCGGACCCCGCGTCCGGCACCGGGGGCGTGCCGGCGACGCGCCCCGGCGCCGACCCCGACGAGACGTCGTCACGGCTGGTGAGCCGGCGGTAGTGCGCACACATGCAGGCACCGGCGTCCCGATGACACGTGTGCGTCTGCGGAGCAAGTGACCGGCGGCTGAACGTACTTGGGCTCGGCTATGATCGCGCACATGCACTCCACCGTCGCATCCCCGGCCTCAGACGTGTCCGAGCCGGGGACAGACCGATGAGAATCAGCATCGTGGGTGGGGGCATAGCCGGCCTGACCTGCGCCCTGAGTCTGCACGCCGCCGGGTTCCAGCCGCGGGTCCGGGAGGCGGCACGGACCATCGAGGCCGTCGGCGTGGGGATCAACCTGCTGCCGCACGCCGTCCGGGAACTCGCCGAACTCGGCCTGGCCGACGAACTGGCCGCCATCGCGCTGCCCCCGCAGCGGCTGAGTTATCACGACCGGACCGGCGCACCCGTGTGGGAGGAGCCGCTCGGACTCGCGGCCGGTTACGCCTGGCCGCAGTACTCCGTGCACCGCGGGCGGCTGCACATGATGCTGCTGGCGGCGGTGCGCGAGCGCCTGGGGCCGGACGCCGTCCGCATCGGCCTGCTGTTCCAGCGCTTCGAGGAGACGGCCGACGGCATCCGGACCCGCTTCCTGGACC
This sequence comes from Streptomyces sp. NPDC029138, assembly GCF_055564375.1. Taxonomy (NCBI): domain Bacteria; kingdom Bacillati; phylum Actinomycetota; class Actinomycetes; order Kitasatosporales; family Streptomycetaceae; genus Streptomyces; species Streptomyces sp. NPDC029138. The sequence goes on along the minus strand of NZ_JBVHWM010000071.1, from coordinate 7,289 downwards.
GGACGAGCGGTGAGCCGACGGTCGAGGACGCCGACCTGCTGATCGGTTCCGACGGCATCGACTCCGCCGTCCGCGCCCAGCTGTATCCCGACGAAGGGCCCTCCCCCTGGAACGGCGTCCACATGTGGCGCGGGATCGCACGGTTCCCGCACATCCTCGACGGCCGTTCGATCGTGGTGGCCGGCGGCACACCCGGCGAGAAATTCGTCGCCTACCCGCTCGACGACCCGCCGACCGAGGGCGGCGAAGCCCTGATGAACTGGGTGCTGGAGGTGCGGCACGCACACTCCGCCGAAACGCTGGACCGCTCGAACCGCCGTATCACGCCGGCCGAGGCCCGGGCCGGCCTGGCGGACTGGAGCCTGCCCTGGATCGACCTGGAGGCGCTGGCCGAGCGGTCCTCGGCTGTCTTCGAGTACCCCATGCTCGACCGCGACCCGTTGCCGCGGTGGAGCTTCGGACGGGTCACCCTGCTCGGCGACGCCGCACACCCGATGTTCCCGATGGGCATGAACGGCGGATCCCAGTCCGTCGTCGACGGCCGGGTGCTCGCCTGGTACCTGGCCCGGGACGGCGACCCCGACACCGCGCTGCGCCGCTACGACGAGACGCGCCGCCCGGTGGTCAACGCGATCGTGCTGGGCAACCGGGAGCTGGGACCGGAGGCGATCATCGCGCGCGCCGCCGAGCACGGGGGTCCCCTGCCCGCCGGTGAGGCCGAGAAGATCGCGCGCGGCTACAAGGAGCTGACTCAGGCAGAGGTGGCCGAGGTCAACGGCCATGGGTCATGGACGGTCCCGGGTCACGTCACCGACGACTTCCGTCCGAGCCGCTAAGTCGGACGACGGATCACCCCGGACGGCGCGAAGGGAAGAATCGGGGCTGACCCACCGCGTCTGACGCGCGACGGCCAGACCGCCCCACCCTCGATGAACCAGGAGACCACACCCGGACCAGTGCTGGGACCTGCTGCGGCAGCGGCGGGCCAGGACCGAGTTCGGGGAAGACCCCGACGAGGCCCGTGTACGGCCGCAGTCCCAGGTGGAGAACTACCGGTCCTGACGGAGCCGTGGCACGCGGCAGGACGCGCGAGGCCGGCGCGGGTCACGGGGTATATCCGGAAGTTGGGTCGTTTGAGCCCCTGATTCCCCGCCCGGACGCGTCTGACGTGCAGGATTACGCAGCATGCCGACAGCGACCGAAGAGTTTTCGGTCGCTGCCGGCGTTGCGGACGGCGGGCGGCGCCCGCTGCTCAGTCCACCCAGGAGGCGAACAGCGCGTTGAGTCCCTCCGCCATGGTCGGGTGCGCGATCATGCCGTCCCGCAGGCGGGTGAACGGCATCTCCGCCCACATGGCCGTCTGCACCACGGACAGCACCTCCGCCGATTCCGGGCCGAGCAGGGCGGCACCGAGGATCTGCTCGGTGTCCCGGTCGACCACTGCCTTCCACAGACCCCGCGTGTCCCGCAGTGTGCGCGCCCGCGGGATGGCCTTGACCGGCAGTTTCGCGACCCTGACGGAACGGCCCGTGGCGCGGGCCTGCTCCTCGGTGAGACCGACGCGGGCGAGTTCCGGGTCGGTGAACAGGTTCCAGGGCACCAGCCGGCCGGCCGTACTGCGGGCACCGCCGTTGATGTTGGCCTTGACGATGCGGTAGTCGTCCAGCGACACGTGGGTGAACTGCGGGCTGCCGGCCACGTCGCCCACCGCCCAGGTGTGCGGGGCGTCGGTCGCCAGCCGGTCGTCCACCCGTACGAACCCGCGGTCGTCGGTCCGCACCCCCGCCGCCTCCAGGCCCAGGTCGCGCGTGACGGGGTCCCGGCCGGTCGCCGCGAGGATGTCGTCGGCGGTCAGGCTCCGCCCGTCCTCCAGCAGCACCCGCACCGTCCGCCCCTCCCGGACCACTTCCTTCACCGTGACGTCGGTGATCAGTTCGACGCCGTCCTCCTGTAGGTATGCCGCCAGGGCCGTGGCGATGTCCCGGTCCTCGTTCCGCAGCAGGTGGGGGCCGCGTTCGAGGACCGTCACCCGGCTGCCGAACCCGGCGAACATGTGGGCGAACTCCAGTCCCACGTATCCGCCGCCGAGGACCAGGAGGCTGTCCGGGATGCGGCGCAGGTCCATGATGCTCTCGCTGGTCAGCGGTTCCGCCTCGGGGAGCCCGGGGATGGCCGCGATGTGCGGGATCGTCCCCGTGTTGATCACCACGTCGGTGCCGCGTACGACACGGCGGCCCCCGTCGTTGAGGTGGATCTCCACCGTCCGCTCCGCCACGAAGCGCGCGGTGCCGAGGACGAAGTCCATGCCGCTGTCCAGGAACTGCCGGTGGTTGAGCTCGACCATGTCGGAGACGACGCCCTCCTTGTGCGCGCGCAGCAGCTCCAGGTCCACCTGGGGTGTGCCCAGCCGGAGCCCCAGCGACTCGGCGCTGCCGGCCCTGCGGGCCAGCCGGGCACTCGTCACCAGCGTCTTGGTGGGGATGCAGGCGACGTTGATACACGTGCCGCCGATCATGCCCCGCTCCACCATGAGCACCCTGCCGCCGGCCCGCGCGGTGTCCATGGCGAGGGTCTTGCCGGCTTTGCCGCCACCCACCACCAGCAGATCCACGTCCTCCACGAGTTCCTCCGTAACGTTCATTCCCTCTCCGTCCTCCTCGGCCGTGAACAAGTGGTGCGGCGGGGCGGCCGGCGCGTCACACACCGGCTGCCCCGGTCCATGCTCGCCGCTCTCACGGGTGAACGCATCAGTCGAATGACCACCCACCGCGCGGCGCGATGCGGGAAACCCTTCCCTTCCGGCCGTGACGGAGTGCGGAACGACGGTCACCGGCGACAGGGCGACATGCCCGCCGGCCCGCCCCGGACCCACGTCGCGGGTCGTCACGGGCGTTGCGGCGGCCCCGACAGCGGGAGGCCGGGCGCCGTTCACCGCGGTGAGTCAACCGACTGATGACCTCTGAACGGCCCGGACCTACCGTTTCGGCGTGGCCGCCGAACGGAGCACCACCTCGGTGCAGGAGTACAGCGGTGCGCAGGCGGCGGACCCGCTGCCGGAACACCGTCCGGACGGTGAAAGGAGGACGCCTCGATGCCCGTGACACCACGTCGACGCAGCGGCGAGGAACAGGATCCGGCGCCAACGATACGTTTCACGCTGCTGGGGCCGGTACGGGCCTGGCGGGCCGGGGAGGAACTCCCTCTCGGCCCCCGCCAGCAACGCCTGCTCCTCGCCGCGCTGCTGGCGGGCGCGGGACGGCCCGTCCCGCTGACGGAGCTCATCGGCCTGCTGTGGGACGGTGACCCGCCGGTCAGCGCGATGAACGCGGTCCACCGGTATGTCGGCTCACTGCGGCGGCTGCTCGAACCAGGCCTGCCGATCAGGTCGTCGGGCCGGTGGCTCGTCCGGCAGGCGGGGAGCTACCTGCTCCGTGTCGACGCGGACAGTCTGGACCTGCTCAGGTTTCGCGACCTCGTCCGGCAGGCCCGCGCCACGGCCGCCACGGGCGACCTGCCGGCGGCCGTCGACATGTATCTGGAGGCGCTGGGACTGTGGCAGGGCCACTGCGCGGAGGACCTGGGCCCTGTCACCTCGGTACATCCGGCCTTCGCCATGGTGGAACACGAATACGCTCCGGTCGTGTGCGAGGCGGCCACCGCGGCCCTGGGCTGCGGCCGGGCCGGCTCCGTCCTGCTGCCCGTGCGGCAGGCCGCCGACCGCTGCCCGCTCGACGAAGCGCTCCAGGCGTCCCTGCTGCTCGTGCTGGCCGCGGACGGCAAGCAGGCGGAAGCGATCGCGCTGTACCGGACCATCAGGACCCGGTTGTCGGACGAACTGGGGGTCGATCCCGGGGCGGAGCTGCGGGCCGCTCACCAGAGCGTCCTGCGCGGCAGCCCGGCGGAGTCCCGGGTACCGGCGTCCACCGGTTCCTCGGCACCGCCCGCGGCGTCGTCCCCGCGATTCCCGGCGCCGTGGATCGACCCCGCCCAGCTACCGCCGGACCTGCCCTTCTTCACGGGACGCGAGCAAGCCCTCGACCAGGCGCTGGACACCGCGCAGCGGGTCGGCGACGGCCTGCGCGTCCTGGCCGTCGACGGCATTCCCGGGGTCGGCAAGACCGCGCTGGCGGTCCACTTCGCCCATCGCGTGGCGGCGGACTTCCCCGACGGACAGCTCTACGCGGACCTGGGCGGCTTCGCGGCCCACGGTGACCCCGTGGATCCGGGTGAGGTGCTGCACGGGTTCCTGGAGGCCCTGGGCGTGGAGCGGCACCGCATTCCCGTCGCCGTGGAGGCCAGGTCGGCCCTCTTCCGCAGCGTCCTGGCCGGGCGTCGCGTGCTCGTGGTGCTCGACAACGCGTTCGACGCGGACCAGGTACGGCCGCTGCTGCCCGGAACCTCCGAGTGCATGGTCGTGGTGACCAGCCGGAGCCGGCTGACCGGCCTTGCCACCGCGCACGGAGCACGGTCGCTCTCCCTGGACGTGCCCTCGGTGGCCGAGGCGACGGCGTGCTTCCTCCAGCGTGTCGGCCCCGCGCGGACCGACGCCGGCGTGGCCGTCGTCGAGGAGATCGTGGCGCGCTGCGGCCGGCTCCCCCTCGCCCTGGCCCTCGTGGCCGCCCGCGCGGCGAGCCGTCCCGAGCAGCCGCTGACCCGGTTGGCCGCCGAACTGGCCGCCGCGCAGGGCAGCCTCGGAGGCTTTGACGAGGACGACAGCGCCAACGCCGTGCGCGGTGTCTTCTCCTGGTCCTACCGGACGCTCGGTGCCGAGGCCAAGCGGGTCTTCCGGCTGCTGCCCCTGCACCGGACCTCCGACATCAGTACGACCACCCTGACGCGTGCGGCCGGTATCCCGCGGGACGCGGCGGCCACGGCCGCCGGGGAATTGGTGCGCGCCCGCCTGCTGGACGTCCGGGGCCGTGACTGGTACGTCGCGCACGCGCTCGTACTGGCCTATGCGGCCGAGCTCGAACGTGCCGGGGAAGCGGATCGTTCGGCCGCTCCGCGCCGCTCGTACGTGCGCTCCCGTCGTTCCGCGCGGCCCGTGGCGCGGCCGCTGCCCGGCCGGGCCGACGCACACCTGGGGTAATGGGCCTTCTGAACACCTCGTGCGGCGAAGGTATGCCCGCGGGCCACGGTCGAGCCGGGGACCTCCGGGGAGAGCGCCTGGCGCGGGCCCTCGACGCCGGGCCCGCGTCGGCCCTCACGGGTCAGCCTGGTACCGTCCAGGCGGCGTTCGGCGTAGGGAGGCACCGCGGGCCCATCGGCGCCGGCAGCCTGTCTGTCGCCGCCCGGTCGGTCACGGCCCCTGTGGGAGCGGAGCCTGACCGGCGCGTCCACGACGGATGCCCGTATCGGCAGATGCCGGTACCGCATGCCTCCCCGGTGCGCCGGACCTCCCGCGGCGACACCGGGCACGCCGGTTGCCGACCCATGGCCTCCGTCAGAAAGGGCAGCCAGCTGTGAACACGTATGAGGCGGACACGTGGCCGGCCGTCGCCGAGCCGGACATCGACCCGAGACTGCTGCGCGCCTTCCTCGCCGTGGCCAGGGAAGGGCACTTCGGGGATGCCGCCGCCGCCCTGGGCATCGCCCAGCCCGCGCTCAGCAGACAGGTGCGCCGGCTGGAACGTCTCCTGGGAACCGACCTGCTGGCCCGCACGCCCCGGGGCGCCGAACTCACCGAGGCCGGCCGGACGGTCGTACCGGAGGCGGAGCGCGCTCTGGCCTACAACCGGCGCCTCGTACGGGCCGCCCGGTCCGCGGCCGACGCCGGGCCCGCCGTCCTGACGGTCTCGGCCCCCATGCCCAGCCCGCCGGGCGGGCTGCTCGCCGAAGCGGTACGCCGTCTGTGGTCCGGCCGCACCCGCACCCGGGTGTCGGTCGTGGAACTGCGCGACGGACAGCAGGCGGCCGCTCTCGCCGACGGACGTGTCGACGCCGTCCTCACCTGGGATCCGCCGGCGGCCGACGGGCTGGCCGGCGAGGTACTGGTGGAGGAGCGCACCAGCGCGCTCCTGGCCCAGGGGCATCCCCGTGCCGGAGCGCGGCTGATGCCGCTCGCCGCGCTGGGAGCGCAGGCCGTGCTGTTTCCCGTGCGCGAGCGCAGCCACTGCTGGGCCCAGCTGGACGCCGCGGCAGGCGCCGAGGGGGTGGGCATCACCGCCGTGCCCACGGCGCCCTCGGCGGTGGCCGACCTGGTGGCGGCCGGCCTGGGTGTCTCCGCCGTACCGGGATCGTTCCGGTTCTCCGGGTATCCGGGCGTGACGTTCGTGCCGCTGGAGCGGCTGTCCGGCACGATGAGCGTGGTCTGGCGGCGCGACGACGCCTCCCGGGCCGTGGCCGGCTTCGTGGCGGCCTGTCGCGACGCGGCCCGGTCCCTGGCCGCCGCGCACGGGGACGTCTGGCGGCTCCCGGAGACGACCGGTCCCCTCGTCCGGCGGGCGGGGAGCGGCACGGAAGTGATCCCCGCCGTGTGACACGCTCTCCGGCGCATCAGCCCGGTGGTCGTGTACACCGGGCCGGCTGCCTGGCCCCTCTCCGGTACCGCGTCCGCTGCTCCACTCTCCCCGGTCGCCCTCCTCCCGGGTCGCCCCGCCCACCTCCCGGGCAGCCCCCACTCTCCGGTCAAGACACCCGCCTCCGGCCGAGGCACACACCGTCCGGTCACGACACGCACCACAAAGATTCCACTCCCGATCCGCATGCTGTTCAGGAGGCAGCGCGTGGCCCGTTCCGGAACGGACGGCGAGCCGCGGAAAGCCGCCCCGGCTCCACCACCCCAGATTGCGATCCGTTCCGGCAGGGAGAAACATGTCCGCTGTTACCCACCACACCGCTCCCACGCAGTTCGTCGAGGCCGACGGTGTCCGCTACGCCTACCGCAGGCTCGGCTCAGGCGGCGAGGTCCCCCTCGTCATGCTCCAGCACTTCACCGGCAACCTCGACAACTGGGACCCGGCGCTCGTCGACGCGCTCGCCGCCGAACGCGAGGTCATCCTGGTCGACTACCCCGGCGTCGCCTCCTCCACCGGTGCCTTCGCCACCACCATCGCGCAGATGGCCCAGCAGATCATCACCTTCACCGCCGCCCTCGGCCTGGAGCAGATCGACCTGCTCGGCTTCTCCATCGGCGGCTTCGCCGCCCAGGACATCGCGCTGATCAGGCCCCGCCTGGTCCGCCGCCTCGTCCTCGCCGGGACCGGTCCCAAGGGAGCCCCGGGCATGCACGGCTGGCGCAAGGACATCGAGACGCACGCCCGCGCCGAGGTGCCCACCGGCGAGGACCT
>NZ_JBVHWM010000070.1:0-54470 GCF_055564375.1 Streptomyces sp. NPDC029138 | reverse complement strand
CTCGCGGGGGGGTTTTCCCCCCCCCCCCCCCCCCCCCCCCCCGCCCCCCCCCCCCCCCCCCCCCCCGGTCCACACACGGATACCCTTGACAGGTGACCGACGCCCAAGACACCGCAGCAGACAGTTCCCTGCGCACCACCGGAGGCACCCCTCCGGACGACGCGGGTTCTTCTGTCATGGGGGCGCCGACTCCTTTGCTCGAACCGCGCGAGGGCATTCCGCCCGTGATCGCCGACGAGGCGGCCCTCGACCGGGTGATCGCCGCCTTCGCCGCCGGCACCGGCCCGGTCGCCGTGGACGCCGAGCGCGCCTCCGGCTACCGCTACGGCCAGCGCGCCTATCTGGTGCAGCTGCGCCGCGAGGGCGCCGGGACCGCGCTGATCGACCCTGTCGCCTGCCCGGACCTGTCCGGTCTCGGCGAGGCTCTGTCGGGCGTCGAGTGGGTGCTGCACGCGGCCACCCAGGACCTGCCGTGCCTGCGCGAGATAGGCATGATCCCGACCCGCCTGTTCGACACCGAGCTGGCCGGCCGGCTCGCGGGCTTCCCCCGGGTCGGTCTCGGCGCCATGGTGGAGGGCGTCCTCGGCTTCGTCCTGGAGAAGGGCCACTCCGCCGTCGACTGGTCGACGCGCCCGCTGCCCGAGCCCTGGCTGCGGTACGCGGCGCTCGACGTCGAGCTGCTCGTCGACCTGCGGGACGCCCTGGAGAAGGAGCTGGACCGGCAGGGCAAGCTGGAGTGGGCCCTCCAGGAGTTCGACGCGATCGCGGCCGCGCCGCCGGCCGAGCCGAGGAAGGACCCCTGGCGCCGGACGTCCGGGATGCACAAGGTGCGGCGGCGCCGGCAGCTCGCGGTCGTGCGCGAACTGTGGCAGACGCGGGACCGGATCGCGCAGCGGCGGGACGTGTCGCCGGGGAAGGTGCTGAGCGACGCGGCCATCGTGGAGGCGGCGCTGGCCCTGCCGGGCAATGTGCACGTCCTCGCCGGGCTGAACGGGTTCGGGCACCGGATGGGGCGGCGGCAGCTGGAGCAGTGGCAGGCCGCGGTGGACCGGGCCAAGGCCCTTCCCGACAGTGCGCTGCCGCAGCCGGGGCAGCCGGTGACCGGGCCGCCGCCGCCCCGTGCCTGGGCCGAAAAGGACCCGGCCGCGGCGGCTCGGCTGTCCGCGGCCCGGGCGGGGGTCTCCGCGCTGGCCGAGCGGCTCACCATGCCTCAGGAGAACGTGATCTCCCCGGACACGGTGCGGCGGATCTGCTGGGAGCCGCCCGCCTCTCCCGACGAGAGGTCCGTGGGTGCCGCGCTGGCCGGGTACGGCGCGCGGCCGTGGCAGATCGAGCTGGTCACGCCGGTGCTGGTGGACGCGCTGTCGGTGAAGGGCGCCTGAGAGACGTCACCTCGTCGCTCCTCGCACGAAGCCGTTGTGGATGAACCGCTGTAGTGCGAGGAAGACGACCAGGGTCGGCGGGATCACCAGGACCGTGCCTGCCGAGATGATCTCCCAGTGGGCGCCGTAGCGGCCGCGGAACCGGAAGAGGGACGTCGAGATCACGCCAAGATCCTGGGACGGCATGTAGAGGAGGGGACGTAGAAGTCGTTGTAGACGGCTATCCCCTTCACGGTCACCACCGTGGCGGTCGCCGGCTTCAGGAGCGGCAGGATGATCCGGCGGTAGACGGTGAACGCGTTCGCCCCGTCCAGCCGGGCCGCCTCGTCCAGGGAGACCGGGATCGAGCGCACGATCGGCGCCCAGCGGGTGTCGAAGAGCCCGAAGCCGGTCACGATCTGGAAGGTGGCCACCTGGGTGGTCACCCCCGGGACCAGCGCGGCCAGCAGGAACAGGGCCACCACCAGCTTCTTGAAGCGGAAGGACCGAGACACCGGCCAGCGAGGTGTTCGCGGAGAACGGCACACTGTTCGGCGCGATCACTGGGGACGGGCCGGGTTCGCACCCGGTCCCTACTCCGGTGCTGACGCCGAGGGGCTCGACGGCGCCGCCTCGGTGAGCACCGTTCGAGGCCGCCGCCGCGTCGGGGCCGGTCGCGCAGGGCCCCGCGCCCCTTTCGGGGCGGTCCACGGCCCGGCGTACGGGTGTGACGTTCACCGCTCCAGCTCAGAGGGCTGGGCAGTCACGTTACTCGTAAGTAGCATGGATCCTGAGCGCGCGCTCAGCGCAACGCAGCAGTGCCATCCCGCACAGGAGGAGAGCCATCGTGCCTCGTACCGTCAGGGACGTCGTCTTCGTCGACGGCGTCCGCACCCCGTTCGGCAAGGCGGGCCCGAAGGGCATCTACCACGAGACCCGCGCCGACGACCTTGTCGTGAAGGCGATCCGGGAGCTGCTGCGCCGCAACCCCGGCCTGGACCCGAAGAAGATCGACGAGGTCGCCATCGCCGCGACCACCCAGATCGGTGACCAGGGTCTGACCCTGGGCCGTACCGCCGGCATCCTCGCGGGTCTGCCGCAGTCCGTGCCCGGTTACTCCATCGACCGCATGTGCGCCGGCGCGCTGACCGCCGTGACGACCACCGCCGGTTCGATCGCCTTCGGTGCCTACGACGCCGTCATCGCCGGTGGCGTCGAGCACATGGGCCGCCACCCCATGGGCGAGGGCGTCGACCCGAACCCGCGGTTCGTGAGCGAGAAGCTGGTGGACGAGTCGGCCCTGTTCATGGGCATGACCGCGGAGAACCTGCACGACCGCTACCCGCACATCACCAAGCTGCGCGCCGACGAGTACGCCGTGCGCTCGCAGGAGAAGGCCGCCAAGGCGTACGCCAACGGCAAGATCCAGCAGGACCTGGTGCCGATCTCGGTGCGCCGGACCAGCCCGGAGGCCGGGGAGACCGGCTGGGGTCTGGTCACCGCCGACGAGCCGATGCGCCCGGGGACCACCCTGGAGAACCTGGCGAACCTCAAGACGCCGTTCCGCGTGCACGGCCGGGTCACCGCCGGTAACGCGGCCGGTCTGAACGACGGCGCCACCGCGTCGATCATCGCGAGCGAGGACTTCGCCCGCGAGAACGGCCTGCCGGTCAAGATGCGCCTGGTGTCGTACGCCTTCGCGGGCGTCGAGCCGGAGGTCATGGGCTACGGCCCGATCCCGGCCACGGAGAAGGCCCTCGCCAAGGCGGGCCTGTCCATCTCCGACATCGGCCTGTTCGAGATCAACGAGGCCTTCGCCGTACAGGTGCTGGCCTTCCTCGACCACTACGGCATCGCGGACGACGACGAGCGCGTCAACCAGTACGGCGGCGCCATCGCCTTCGGCCACCCGCTGGCCTCCTCCGGCGTCCGTCTGATGACGCAGCTGGCCCGCCAGTTCGAGGAGCAGCCGCACGTCCGCTACGGCCTGACCACCATGTGCGTCGGCTTCGGCATGGGCGCGACGGTCATCTGGGAGAACCCGCACTTCGAGGGGGACAAGTGAGCACCACCGCCGAGCTTCTGAAGCAGGCCTCGGACCTGTTCCCCGACGAGGTCGTCACCAGTGCGCACGTACGCCACTTCGACCTCCCCTTCGGCGCGGGCCGCTTCGCGCTGATCACGCTGGACAACGGCCTGGACCACACCAAGCCGACCACCTTCGGCCCCGCGTCGCTGGCGAACCTCGACGCCGCGATCGACCAGGTCGAGAAGGAGGCGGCCGAGGGTGAGATCGTCGGTGTCGGCATCACCGGCAAGCCGTTCATCTTCGCGGTCGGCGCCGACCTCAAGGGCGTCGAGCTGCTGAAGAAGCACGACGACGCGCTCGCCATCGGCAAGGGCGGCCACGAGGTCTTCAAGCGCCTCGCGGGGCTGGCCGTGCCGACCTTCGCCTACTACAACGGTGCCGCCATGGGCGGCGGCGTCGAGGTCGGTCTGCACTGCGCCTACCGGACCGTCTCCAAGGCGATCCCGGCGTTCTCGCTGCCCGAGGTCTTCCTCGGCCTGGTGCCCGGCTGGGGCGGCTGCACGCTGCTGCCGAACCTGATCGGCGCCGACAAGGCCGTCTCGGTCATCATCGAGAACTCGCTCAACCAGAACAAGCAGCTCAAGGGCCAGCAGGTCTTCGACCTCGGGATCGCCGACGCGATCTTCGAGGGCGCCGACTTCCTGGAGCAGTCGCTGATCTGGACCGCGCAGGTCCTCAAGGGCGACGTCAAGGTCGAGCGCCCGGTGATCGACCGCGGCGAGGCCTGGGACCAGGCCGTCGCCAAGGGCCGGTTCATCGCGGACTCCAAGGTGCACGGCGCGGCCCCGGCCGCCTACCGCGCCCTGGACATCATCGCCGCCGCCAAGAACGAGGACCTCCAGCAGGGCTTCGACGCCGAGGACCAGGCCCTCGCCGACCTGATCATGGGCGGCGAACTGCGCGCCGGCATCTACGCGTTCAACCTGGTGCAGAAGCGCGGCAAGCGTCCCGCCGGCGCCCCGGACAAGAACCTGGCGCGCCCGGTCACCAAGGTCGGCGTGGTCGGCGCGGGCCTCATGGCCTCGCAGCTGGCGCTTCTCTTCCTGCGCCGCCTGGAGGTGCCGGTCGTGCTGACCGACATCGACCAGGAGCGCGTCGACAAGGGTGTGGGCTACGTCCACGCCGAGATCGACAAGCTGCTCGGCAAGGGCCGGATCAACCAGGACAAGGCCAACCGCCTCAAGGCGCTGGTGACCGGTGTCCTGGACAAGGCGGAGGGCTTCTCCGACGCGGACTTCATCATCGAGGCCGTGTTCGAGGAGATCGGCGTCAAGCAGCAGGTGTTCGCGGAGGTCGAGGCGGTCGCCCCGGCCCACGCGATCCTCGCCACCAACACCTCGTCCCTGTCGGTGACGGAGATGGCGTCGAAGCTGAAGAACCCCGAGCGGGTCGTGGGCTTCCACTTCTTCAACCCGGTCGCCGTCCTCCCGCTGCTGGAGATCGTCCGCGGCGAGAAGACCGACGACGCCTCCCTCGCGACCGCGTTCGCCGTCGCCAAGAAGCTGAAGAAGACCGCGGTGCTGGTCAAGGACGCCCCGGCGTTCGTCGTCAACCGCATCCTGACCCGCTTCATGGGCGAGATCCAGAACGTCATCGACGAGGGCACCCCGGTCGAGGTCGCCGAGAAGGCCGTCGAGCCGCTCGGCCTGCCGATGTCCCCGCTGGTGCTGCTGGAGCTGGTCGGCCCCGCCATCGGTCTGCACGTCTCCGAGACGCTGCACGGCGCGTTCCCGGACCGCTTCAAGGTCTCCCCGAACCTCAAGGCGGTCGTGGAGGCGGGCAAGCGCGGCTTCTACGTCTACGACAGCGGCAAGCCGGAGCTGGACCCCGAGGTCGCCGCGCTGATGGAGCAGGGCGATGTCGTCCTGACCGAGGAGCAGGTGCGGGCGCGGGTGCTGGACGCGGTGGCGCAGGAGATCGGGCTCATGCTCGACGAGGGCGTCGTCGCGGAGGCCCAGGACATCGACCTGTGCCTGATCACGGGCGCCGGCTGGCCCTTCCACCTGGGCGGCATCACGCCGTACCTGGACCGTGAGGGCGTCAGCGAGCGCGTCAACGGCAAGCGGTTCCTGGCTCCGGGCCTGGCGAGCGTCCCGGCGTAACACCAGGTGATGTACGAAGGGCCCCCACCGCGGTGGGGGCCCTTCCGTGTGTCAGATCTCCCGCCACGCCTCCAGCGCCAGCCCCGGCTCGTCCTTGCGCCGGGTCAGCAGGAGCCGTCCGGTCGACGGGGACGACGTTGCCGCCACCACCCGGCCCTCCTCGTCCGTCGCGAGCGACACCAGCGCGTCCAGCGGGAGTTCGGGGCCCGACTCGGTCCACCAGGCGCCCGCCGACTCCCCCTCGGTCGGATAGGCGGCGAAGGCGACCCGGCGGCTCGCGGTCCGCTGGACGAGCAGGGTGCAGTCGTGGCCGTCCAGGTCACAGCGGACCGCCGACACCGGGCCGGGGCCGGCCGCGGGCAGCACGGTGACCGGCTTGCCGCCCGGACGCCAGGCGCACAGGTCGCCGGAGGTGTCGGTGTAGAAGACGGTCGTACGGTCCGGGGAGGTGGCCAGGGCGCGCAGGGTGCCCGGGCGGACCGGGGCCTGAAGCGCCTCCTGGAGCACGGGCTGGGCGCCCGGCTCCTCCTGACGCCAGTACAGCAGGCCCTGCGGGACGGCCGCGTACAGCTCGACCCTGCCGGACTCCCCCGTCACCGCCGCGAGTCCGTCCTGGACCTCCTTGCCCTTGAGGTCCCGCCAGGGGTCCCAGCCGCCCTTCTCCTTCTGGGCGAGCAGGCTCACACCGCCGCCCTTGTTGCGGACGAAGACATGGGCGCGGCCCTGGGCGTCCACGGCGACGGCGGGCGTGCCGGTGCGGTCGCCCTTCTTGTTCGGGTGGCCGATCGGATTCCAGTCCAGGGCCGCCAGATGCGGGCGGAAGTGCGTGGAGTGCACCAGTCCGGCCTCGCCCTTGACGGTGGGTCGCCAGGAGACCAGGTGGGCATAGCCGTCGGCGCCCTGGCCGACCGCCAGGACGGTGTGCAGTTTCTGCTCGCCGCCGACCTTGCGCGGGGCGGACCAGGGGCCGCCGGGGCCGCGCTCCGCCCGGCACAGGACGGCGTCGCCCGACAGCTGGTAGACACTGAGCCGGCCGTCTCGGCCGCGTAGGAGCCAGTCGCCGTTCACCGGTTCACTTTAAGCCGCTCGGGACCGGCACCGGGGCCGGCCCCCGGTCACGCGGCATGGGACCCTGGGGTCCATGACCGACCCCCTCGACCCCGTGAACTCCTCCCGCTCCCCTCTGCTCGTCGTGGTGGACGGCGCCAACGTCGTCGGTTCGCGGCCCGACGGCTGGTGGCGGGACCGCAGGGGAGCGGCCGAGCGGCTGCGGGACCGGCTGGCGAGCGAGGGCCTGCCCGGGCACGCGGGGCCCGTGGAGATCGTGCTCGTGGTGGAGGGCGCGGCCCGGGGCGTGGCGTCCGTGCCGGGCGTGCGGGTGGAGTCGGCGGCGGGCAGCGGGGACGACCGGATCGTGGAGCTGACCGCCGAGAACGCCGACCGGTCCCGCCTGGTGGTGACCGCCGACCGAGAACTGCGCCGCCGGGTGACGGACCTCGGCGCGGAGGTGACCGGCCCGCGCACGGTCCTGGACTGACCGGCCCTGCCCGCCCCCGGTGCTCCTGCCCGACCCCGGTGACAGGGAGGTCCACCCCTGTCCCACCGGCAGCCGGCACCCGGTCCTGGAGCCCACGAGACCACCGCTGCCCCGTCGGCACCCCGTCCGGGAGCCGGAAGGCCTCCACCAGCCCGTCGGCACCCCGCCCCAGACGCCAGCAGACCCCCACCAACCCATCGGCACCCCATCCCGGACGCCAGCAGACCCCCACCAACCCAACGGCACCCCGCCCCAGACGCCAGCAGACCCCCACCAACCCGTCAGCACCCCGCCCCAGACGCCAGCAGACCCCCACCAACCCAACGGCACCCCATCCCGGACGCCGGCAAGCCTCCGCCAGCCCGCGGTACCCCGCCACGGACGCCAGCAGATCCCCGCTACCCCGTCGGCACCCCATCCCAGACGCCAGCAAGCCCCCGCCAGCCCATCTGCACCCCGTCCCTGACGCCGGCAGGCCTCCGTCAGCCCGTCGGCGTGCGGGCGTACAGGACCGCGCCGTCGACTCTGGCCACCTCCGTGTAGCCCGCCGTCAGGAGGCGGTGCAGGGTGGGGAGGCGGTCAGGGGCGTACGGCTCGCCGCGGGAGTCGTCGACGACCAGGGCGGGGGCCTGTGCGGTCATCTCCCGCCGGAAGACGGGCCAGGCGCCGGCGACGGCGTACTTCTCGCCGACCTGGGGGCCGTCCCGGCCGCCGCTGTAGTTGGTGAGCAGGCCCGCGGTGAGGTAGCGGGTGGCGGGGGTGCGGCCGGCCAGCCAGTACGTCTCCGGGTGTATCCCCCAGACGAGGACCCGGTCGGCGGGTGCCGTGCGGTGCGCGAGGGCCGCCGCCAGCCGTTCGGCGTGGGCGAGTTCGGGGCGCGGGGCGAACAGGCCCCAGCCGACGAAGAGGGCGCAGCAGCAGGCCGAGGTGAGCACGGCGGCCACGTGCCCGTCCCGGGGCAGGACATGCAGCGCCGCGGTGGCCAGCAGGGCGAGCGGCGGGGTGAGTTGCAGGTAGTAGTGGCCGAAGAAGTGGCAGCCGAGGGCCACGGCGACGGCCGACGAGGCCAGCCACAGCCACAGCCACACCTCGGCCGCACCGGCGCGGGCGCCGCGCAGGGCCCGTACGACCGGCGGGATCAGCCCCGCCGACGCCACCGCCAGGATCGCGGCGTTGGTCAGCGCGCGGGCCAGGACGTGGAGTTCGGAGCCGGTGACGGAGGCGTAGGCGGCGGAGCCGGTCACCGTCCAGAACAGGAAACCGGCCGGGTCGGTCGCCAGGGCCGCGCCGAGCACGGGTGCGGCGCAGCCGGCCGCGAGCCACGGCAGGCCCGCGCGGGTGCCGCCCCGCTGGTGCAGCAGCCAGGCCACCGGCAGCAGGACCGCGCCGCCGGTCTGCTTGGTGAGGAACGCGGCGGCGACGGCGGCCCCGGCGGCTCCCCAGCGTCCCCGGTCGGCGCACCACAGGGCGGCGGCCGTCCAGGGCAGTATGAACACCTCGAAGGTGGCGGCCTGTGCGTCCTCGGGGTTGAGCCCGACGGAGACCAGCAGGTACAGCACCCCGGCGGTGCGCCCGGCGCGGTCGCCCCAGCGGCGGCGGGCCAGGGAGGCCAGCAGGGCGGCGGTGAGCAGCTGGGCGAGGACGGCGAGCACCCGCAGCGGGGTCAGGGAGCCGGAGCCGCAGAGCGCGAACGCGGCCTGGTAGAGCCAGGGCAGCAGCGGCGGTTTGCGGTCCACGACCGTGTCGTACAGCTCCCCGCCCTGGGCGAGCAGCCGTGCCTGTACGGCGAGGAAGCCCTCGTCGGGATTCCACAGCGGCCGGCGGAAGGAGGGCATCCGGGTGGCGCAGGCCAGGGCCGCCAGGAGGGGCAGCAGTCGCGCCCAGTACGCCGTCCGGGTGACCGTGGTCCGTGCGGGGGCGAGCGGGGCGGCGAGCATGGTCCGCACGCTATCCGGCCCCGCCGTCCCAGCCGAAGCGGGACATACGGGGCCGGGGCGCGAGTGTGCGGGCTACTCGGTTCCGTGCGGCGGGCGCATGACCTCGCTGACCGTGGTCTCCTCGTGCCGGCCGAGGCGGCTGTGCGAGCGGCCGTAGAGGAAGTAGACGAAGAAGCCGATGACCATCCAGATGGCGAACCGGATCCAGGTCTCGGCGGGCAGGTTGAGCATCAGCCACAGGGAGGCGCACACGGACAGGATCGGGACGATCGGGACCCACGGGGTGCGGAAGGCGCGGTGCAGGTCCGGGCGGGTCCTGCGCAGGATGATGACGCTGAGGGCGACGACGACGAACGCGAACAGCGTGCCGATGTTCACCAGTTCGGCGAGTTCGCTGAGGCTGGTGAAGCCCGCGACGATCGCGATGATCCCGCCGAGCAGGATGGTGGACCGGTACGGGGTGCGGAACCGCGGGTGGGTGTGCGAGAAGAAGCGGGGCAGCAGCCCGTCGCGGCTCATGGCGAAGAAGACCCGGGACTGGCCGAGCAGCAGGATCATGCACACCGTGGTCAGTCCGACGGCGGCGCCGAAGCTGATCAGGCCCGCGTACCACGGGTGCCCGGTGGCCTTGAACGCGTCGGCGAGGGGCGCCTTCACGGACAGCGCGCTGTACTTCTGCATGCCGGTGACGACGATCGCCACGGCGACGTACAGGGTGGTGCAGATGATCAGGGAGCCCAGGATGCCGCGCGGGACGTCGCGCTGCGGGTTGCGGGTCTCCTCGGCGGCGGTGGCGACGACGTCGAAGCCGATGAACGCGAAGAAGACCACGGACGCCGCGGTGAAGATTCCCATGACGCCGAAGTCGGAGGGTGCCCAGCCGAAGATCAACTGGATGAGGGGGGCGTTCAGGTTCCCGCTCGCCTGAGCGGGCTGCTCCTTCGGGATGAACGGCTCGTAGTTGCCGCCGTGCACGAAGAAGGCACCGGCGATGATCACGACGAGGACCACGGTCACCTTGACCGCGACGACGACGGAGGTGACCCGCGCGGACAGCTTCATACCGACGACGAGGATGGCGGTGAGCACCAGGACGAGGGCCGCGGCGAGGATGTCGAAGCCGAAGCCGGTGGCGCCGTCCCGGCCGGAGAGGGCCGCGGGCATGTGCCAGCCCACGTTGTCCAGCAGCGAGGCGATGTACCCGGACCATCCGACCGCCACCACCGCCGTGCCGAGCGCCAGTTCGAGGACGAGGTCCCAGCCGATGATCCAGGCGGGGAGTTCACCGAGCGAGGCGTAGGAGAAGGTGTAGGCGGAGCCCGCCACGGGGACGCTGGAGGCGAACTCGGCGTAGCAGAGGGCGGCGAGCGCGCAGACGACACCGGCCACGACGAAGGACAGGGCCACGGCGGGGCCGGCGGTGTTCTTCGCCGCCGTGCCGGTGAGGACGAAGATGCCGGTGCCGATGATGACACCGACGCCGAACACGGTCAGATCAAGGGCGGTCAGTGACTTCTTGAGCGAATGTTCGGGTTCCTCGGTGTCCAGGATGGACTGCTCGACGTTTTTCGTCCGGAACAGCGCGTTGCTCACGTACCTACCTCCCACGCTTGTCGTCCTCGACATGATCGAGAGGGCCGGGGTGCGTATTCCCCGGCACAGGCAGGTTCACGCAAACGGGCCGGTTCCGCCACCGGGGGAAGCGGCGGAACCGGCCCGTGGGGGCGTTTTCTAGTCGCGCGCGGGCTCCACGGAGTCCACGGCACCCGCCGTACGGTCGAAGCGGCCGTCCAGCTTGGAGACGAGCCCGGTGACCTGGCGGGCGATGTCGGGCGCGGTCAGCCCGATCTCGGTCATGACCTCGGCGCGAGAGGCGTGGTCGAGGAAGCGCGGCGGGATGCCGAAGTCGCGCAGCGGCACGTCCACGCCCGCGTCCCTCAGGGCCTGGGCGACGGCGGAGCCGACACCGCCGACGCGGCTGTTGTCCTCGACGGTGACGACGACCCGGTGCCGTTCGGCCAGCGGGGCCATGGCCTCGTCGACGGGCTTGACCCAGCGGGGGTCGACCACGGTGGTGGAGATGCCCTGCTTGTCCAGCAGCCCGGCGATCTCCAGGCACATCGGGGCGAGGGCGCCGACGGAGACCAGCAGCACGTCCGGCCGGTCGGTGCCCGGCTCCCGGAGCACGTCCATGCCCCCGATCCGGCCCACGGCGGGTACGGCGGGGCCGACGGCGCCCTTGGAGAAGCGCACCACGGTCGGCGCGTCCTCGACGGCGACGGCCTCGTGCAGCTGGGCCCGCACCTGGTCGGCGTCGCGCGGCGCGGCGAGCCGCAGCCCGGGCACGACCTGGAGGATCGACATGTCCCACATGCCGTTGTGCGAGGCGCCGTCGGTGCCGGTGATGCCGGCCCGGTCGAGCACGAAGGTGACGCCGCACTTGTGCAGGGCCACGTCCATGAGGACCTGGTCGAAGGCGCGGTTGAGGAAGGTGGCGTACACGGCGAAGACCGGGTGGAGCCCGGCGTACGCGAGGCCGGCGGCGGAGACGGCTCCGTGCTGCTCGGCGATGCCGACGTCGTACACCCGCTCGGGGAACCGCTTGGCGAACTTGTCCAGACCCACGGGCTGGAGCATGGCCGCCGTGATGGCGACGATGTCCTCGCGCTCCTCGCCGAGCTTGACCATCTCCTCGCCGAAGACGGAGGTCCAGTCGGCGCCGGAGGAGGCGATCGGCAGCCCGGTGTCCGGGTGGATCTTGCCGACGGCGTGGAACCGGTCGGCCTCGTCCTGGAGGGCGGGCTGGTAGCCACGGCCCTTCTCGGTCAGGCAGTGCACGATGACCGGGCCGCCGAACCGCTTGGCCCGGGCCAGCGCCGACTCCAGCGCCTCGATGTCGTGGCCGTCGATCGGGCCGACGTACTTCAGGCCGAGGTCCTCGAACATGCCCTGCGGGGCGATGAAGTCCTTCAGCCCCTTCTTGGCGCCGTGCAGGGTCTCGTACAGCGGCTTGCCGACGACCGGGGTGCGGTCGAGGATGTCCTTC
Source organism: Streptomyces sp. NPDC029138 (assembly GCF_055564375.1). NCBI lineage: Bacteria > Bacillati > Actinomycetota > Actinomycetes > Kitasatosporales > Streptomycetaceae > Streptomyces > Streptomyces sp. NPDC029138. The sequence continues at coordinate 42,398 of NZ_JBVHWM010000070.1, read as the reverse complement.
GTCCGCGCCAGGAAGCGCTCGTACCCGTCGGTGGTCCGCAGGGTCGCCAGATGGTTGGCGAGCCCGCCGATGGTCGGGGCGTACGACCGCTCGTTGTCGTTGACGACGATGACCAGCGGCCGGTCCTTGGCCTCGGCGATGTTGTTGAGCGCCTCCCAGGCCATGCCGCCTGTCAGGGCCCCGTCACCGATGACGGCGACGACATGGCTGTCCCGCTCGCGCAGCTGGTTGGCCTTGGCGATGCCGTCGGCCCAGCCGAGCACCGTGGAGGCGTGGCTGTTCTCGATGACGTCGTGCTCGGACTCGGCCTGCGAGGGGTAGCCCGACAGGCCGCCCTTCATCTTCAGCTTCGAGAAGTCCTGCCGGCCGGTGAGCAGCTTGTGCACGTAGGACTGGTGGCCGGTGTCCCACAGCACCTTGTCCTTCGGGGACTCGAAGACCCGGTGCAGGGCGATGGTCAGCTCCACCACACCGAGGTTGGGGCCCAGGTGCCCGCCGGTCTTGGAGACCTCCTGGACGAGGAAGGTCCGGATCTCCTCCGCCAGCTGGTCCAGCTCCTCCAGGCTGAGCCGGTCCAGATCGCGCGGTCCCCTGATGCGGGTCAGCAGCGGCACCCGTGCCTCCTTGCAGTAGAGCTGATCGAGCTGTTGCCGGGCTTGGACGAGTCTAATGTTCCGTCCGCACGCCCGATGGCCGGGCGGGGGGTCATGACTCACGCGAACGGCTGTACCCTGCGGCCAGCCCGGACACGCCCTTGCCCGGCACCGTGGGACGGTGCCGGGCAAGGGCGTGGTGCGTCGGGCGCGCTCAGGCGCGGCCGGCCGACTTCTGGGTCTTGCGGGTGATCGAGTCGATGACGACCGTGGCGAGGAGCACGCCACCGGTGATCATGTACTGGATCGGGGTGGCGATGCCCTGGAGGGCGAGGCCGTACTGGATCGACGTGATCACGAGGACACCGAGCAGCGCGTTCCAGGTGCGGCCCCGGCCGCCGAAGAGGCTGGTGCCGCCGATGACGGCCGCGGCGATGACGTTCATCAGCAGGTCGCCGGAGCCGGCGCTCTGGTTGGCGGCAGCGATCTTGGAGGCCCAGAACAGACCGCCGACCGAGGCGAAGAGGCCCGCGATGGCGAAGACCGAGACGCGCACCATGGTGACGTTGATACCGGCGCGGCGGGACGCCTCCACGCTGCCGCCGAGCGCGAAGACCTTGCGACCGTACGCGGTGCGGCGCAGCAGGAAGTCGCTGCCGACCAGGACGATCGCGAAGAGCAGCACCGCGAGCGGCAGACCCTTGTACTGGTTGAACATGACCGCGACGGCGAACGCGGCGACCGCGAGCAGCACGGTGCGCAGCACGATGTCGCTGAGCGGGCGGGACGGGATGCCCGCGAGCGCGCGGCGGCGGTTGCCGAGGAAGGCCGACAGGAAGTATCCGGCGACCGCGACGAAGGCCAGGAGGTAGGCGGCGGCCACGTCCGAGAAGTAGTACGTGGTGAGCTTGCCGACCACGCCGTCGCCGTCGAGGTTGATCGTGCCGTTCGAGCCCAGGATCTGGAGCATGAAGCCGTTCCAGAACAGCAGACCGGCCAGGGTCACCGCGAACGCGGGGGCGCCGATCCGGGCGAAGAAGAAGCCGTGCAGGGCACCGATGGCCGCGCCGGCCGCGAGGGCGGTGAGGACGGCGAGCCACTCGTTGACGCCGTGCGTGACGCTCATCACGGCGGTGATCGCCGAGGAGACGCCGGAGACGGAGCCGACGGAGAGGTCGATCTCGCCGAGCAGCAGCACGAAGATGATGCCGACCGACATCATGCCGGTGGCCACCATGGCGACGAAGATGTTGTTGAGGTTCTCCGCGCCGAGGAAGGCGGAGTTCAGGCTCTGGAAGATCGCGCAGATGGCGATGAGGCCGACCACGACCGGCAGGGCGCCGAGGTCGCCGGCGCGCATCTTGCGCTTGAACTCGACGACATAGCCCGCGAAGCCCTGTTCACGCACGAGCAGGCGGGGGTCGACGGCGGGGGCGGCGTCGGCGGCGACGGCGGGCGCGTCGACGGGCTCGGCCTGGGTCTTGTCGATGCTCACTTGTGAGCCTCCGCGGTGGTGCGCGCCGCACGACGGGTCACGGCGTTGTCCGTGGCGCCGGTGATGGCGGAGATGATCTCTTCCTGCGAGGTGGTCTTGACCTCGAACACGCCGTTGTTGCGACCGAGCCGCAGAACGGCGACCTTGTCGGCGACGGCCTTCACGTCAGCCATGTTGTGGCTGATGAGGATGACCGCGAGGCCGCGCTCGCGCAGCCGCTCGACGAGGTCGAGGACCTGGGCGGTCTGCTCGACGCCGAGGGCGGCGGTCGGCTCGTCGAGGATGACCAGCTTGGGCTCGCCGAGCATGGAGCGGGCGATGGCCACGACCTGGCGCTGACCGCCGGAGAGCGACGCGATCGGGATGCGCACGCTGGGGATGCGGATGGAGAGCGTCTGGAGCAGCTCGCGCGAGCGGCGCTCCATCTCCACCTCGTCCAGGACACCGCGCCGCTTGATCTCACGGCCGAGGAACAGGTTGCCGACGACGTCGATGTTGTCGCACAGGGCGAGGTCCTGGTAGACCGTCGCGATGCCCAGGTTCTGAGCGTCGTGCGGCCGGTTGACCGTGACGGGGCTGCCCTCCCACTCGATGACACCGTCATCGATGGGGTGCACACCCGCGATCGTCTTGACAAGGGTGGACTTGCCGGCGCCGTTGTCGCCTACGAGGGCAACCACCTCTCCGGCGTGGACCTCCAGCTCTACGTCGGTGAGCGCCTGAACGGCACCGAATCGCTTGGAGACCCCGCGCAACGCCAGCACGGGCGTAGCGGACACGTGAACCATCTCCTTCGCCGCCCGAGCCTGACCCCGGCGGGAGGTTGAACATGAAGAGTGAGGGGCGTTCCGTCCGGCGCCCCGCCGTTGTGCTGCGGGGCTGTCGGCGGCGAGGCGCCGGACGTGCCGGCACGGGGCGCGCGGACAGTGGGCGCGCGCCTCCCGTGCAGGCCGGTGGGACCGCCTGCCGAGGCGGCCCCCTGGGGGTGTTACTTCAGGCCGATCTTGGCGCAGGCGGCCTTGTACTTGCCCGCGCAGATCTCGTTGACCGTGTAGTAACCCTGCTTGACGACCGTGTCCTTGATGTTGTCCTTCGTCAGCGAGACTACCGGGACGATGACGGCCGGGATGCCCTTCTCGGTGCCGCTGTCGACGGTGCTGGCGCCGAGCGAGCTGTCGACCTTGCCGGTCTTGGCGATCGAGACGGCCATCTTGGCGACGGTCTCGGCCTCCTGCGGGTACGACTTGAAGACGCTCATGTACTGCTCGCCCGTCACGATGCGCTGCACGCCCGCGAGCTCGGCGTCCTGGCCGGTGACCGGGGGAAGCGTCTTGAGGCCCGCGCCCTTGAGCGCGGTGATGACGCCGCCCGCCATGCCGTCGTTGGCGGAGTAGACGCCGACGATCTTGTCCTTGCCGAGGGCGGAGATGGCGCCCTCCATGTTGGCGTTGGCGTTCTCCGGCTTCCACTCCTTGGTGTCGTACTCCTTGCCGATGTTCACCTTGCCGTCGAGGACGTCGTGCGCGCCCTTCTTGAACTGCGCGGCGTTCGGGTCGGTCACGGAGCCGTTCATCATGACGATCTTGCCGGACTTGGCCTTGCCGCCCAGGGCCTTCAGCAGGGCCTCACCCTGCGTCTTGCCGACCTCGACGTTGTCGAAGGAGGTGTAGGCGGAGATGGGGCCCTCGGCGAGACGGTCGTAGGCGACGACCGGGATGCCCGCGTCCTTGGCCTTCTTGACGCCCTGCGCGACCGCCTTGTAGTCGACCGCGTCCAGGATCAGCACGTCGACCTTCTTGGTGATCATCGTGTCGATCTGCTGCGACTGGAGGGTCGCGTCCTGCTTGGCGTTGAGGTAGTCGACCTTGCCCTTGCCGTTCGTCAGCTCCGAGATCTGCTTCTCGATGATGGGCTTGTCGAACTTCTCGTAGCGGGCGGTCTGGTTCTCCGGCAGGAGCAGACCGACGGTGATGTCGTCACCCTTGTGGGTGGCCGTCTTACCGCTGTCACCGTTGCCGCCGGACTCCTTCGCGCTGCCGCAAGCGGCGAGCGAGACGGTCATTGCGGTGGCACAGAAAGCAAAGGCAGCACGACGCATGCGCTTGTTCACTCTTCAAACCTCCCTGACGAGGCCGCGTCGTTGCGGCCGAGGTGGCTGGAAGTCAACTCGGCCACACGTGCGACGTCAAGAAGTAAATCCTTAACGAGATGGCAACGGTGCCATCCGTTCTCTAAGTGAAGGCAGGGGTCGCCACGGGGAGTGCACCCTCCAAAAGGGTTGAATCGCCCATCTCGCTGAGGGCGAGGGCGAGCGCTCCGAGCACCTCCGCGCGGCCCCCAAGTGCCCCCGGAAGAACGGACAGTTGGCGCGCCGCGCTCGGAATGGCGTAGCGGCCGACGGACTCCCTGATCGGCCCGAGCACCAGCTCACCGGCCTCGGCGAGATCACCACCGAGGACCACCCGGCTCGGGTTCAGCAGATTGCAGAGATTGGCCACTCCACTGCCGATGTGGCGGCCGACGTCGGCGATCACCCGACGACAGCCCGGGTCACCGTCCCTGGCCAGCCGTACGACGCCTTCCATCGTCAGGTCGGGACCGTGGCTGGGCTGGAGCAGCGGGAGCACATAGCGCGCCGCAGCGAACGTCTCCAGGCAGCCGCGGTTTCCGCAGCGGCAGACCGGGCCGGATTCATCGAGTGTAATATGCCCGATTTCGCCCGCTGTGCCGCCGGGGCCGCGATAGATCTTCCCGTCGATCACCAGACCGGCGCCGACACCGCTCGCGACCTTGATGTACGCCAGGTCCCGGACGCCCTTGCCACTGCCCCAGACCAGCTCACCGAGGGCGCCGAGGTTGGCGTCGTTGTCCACGTGCACCGGCACGCCGAGCCGTTCGCGCAGCTCCTCGGCGGGCTTGGTGCCGCCCCAGCCGGGCAGGATCGCGGTCGAGCCGAGCGTGCCCGACTCGACGTCGATCGGACCCGGCACGCCGAGCCCCACGCCGGCCACCTTGGCCCGGTCCACGCCCGTCGCCGCGATCAGCCGGTTGACCAGCTGTTCGGCCCGGTCGAAGCCCTGGTCGGCGGAGGCGTCCACGTCCAGCGGCTCGGCCTCCTCGGCCAGCACCTGATGGGCGAGGTTGCCGACCGCGACCCGCAGATGGGTGTGCCCGAAGTCGACCCCGATCACGATGCCGGCGTCCCCGCTCAGGCTGACGCTGCGGGCTCGCCGCCCGCCCGCCGACGTGGGCGTGACCTCGACGGTTCCGCCGTCCTTCAGCTCCCGCACGATGTTGGAGACGGTCGCGGCGGACAGCCCGGTGGTCCGGGCGATCTCCGCCTGCGTAAGAGACCCGGCCAGGCGTACGGCCCGGACGACCCGCTCCAGGTTGGCTCGGTGCAGTGACGACTGCGACCCTGGAGTCTCCACGACGACCTCCTGAGCGCGGGGCCGCTTCGGCGAGGCCCCGTGTATGTCCAACTAGTGAACTCTAAGCTGAGCCGTTCGGGGTGACTCCCGTCAAGAGGTTGAACCGTTTCCGGGTACATGGACACACGCGCGCACGCCGCTCCGGAAGCCGGGAGCGGCGTGCGCACGGACGGTCGCGGAGCGCGGTTACTTCAGTGTGGCGGAGGTCAGACCGGCCTGCACCTGGCGCTGGAAGGACAGGTACACGACCAGCATCGGGATCATGGCGATGGTCACACCCGCGAAGAGAACGGGCAGGTCGGAGGCGTATCCCTGCTGCTGTTGCAGCTGGATCAGGCCCTGTGTGAGGACGTACCGCTCGGGGTCCGAGCCGCTCTGCGGCTGCATCAGGACCGTGGGCAGGATGAACTGGTTCCACTGACCCAACGTGTTGAAGATGCCCACGCTGATCAGTCCGGGTTTCGCCATCGGCAGCATCACCTGGAAGAAGGTCCTGGTGTGCGAGGCGCCGTCCAGGATCGCCGCCTCGAAGACCGCCGTGGGCAGCGTCCGGAAGAAGGCGTGCATGAAGAACACCGTGAACGGCATCGAGTAGGCGACGTAGACCAGGATCAGCCCCTGGTAGGTGTTCAGCATGTCCAGCCGCTTGACCATGAAGAACAGCGGGACCAGGGCCAGGAACACCGGGAACATCGCGCCGGCCACGAAGAAGTAGTACAGCAGCCGGTTGCCCCAGAACCGGTACCGCGCCAGCACGTACGCGGCCATCGACCCGAACAGCATGGTCAGCGGGACGGAGAACACCAGTACGATCACGGTGTTCAGGAAGTAGTCGCCGATGCCCTTGTCCCAGGCGCGGCGGAAGACGTCGACGGTCCAGTTCTCCGGCCAGCCGAGGGCCGAGCCGCCGATCTGGGCGTCGGTCTTGAAGGAGCTGAGCACCAGCCACAGCAGCGGCAGCACGATCAGCAGGGCCCACAGCGCGAGGAAGCCGTGGGAGAAGACGTTCAGGACCACGCCCTCGCCGCGCCGGTCACCGGGCCGGGCGGGGACCTTGGCCACCGCCCGCCCGGCGGGCGCGGGGGCGGTCTCCTTGATGGGTGCGCTCATCGACGTGACTCCGCTCAGAACTCGATGCGGTCGCGGCGGGTGGCGCGCAGCGTGACCACGGACAGGACCAGCGTGAGCAGCAGCATGACCACGCCCATGGCGCAGGCGTAGCCGCTCTTGCCGTAGTAGAGGAAGTTCCGCATCATCACCGTCGACATCACGTCGCTGTGGTGGTCGGGGCCACCGCCGTACGCGCCCATGTTCTGGGTCATCGACGAGACCAGGACGAACATGTCCATGGCGACGATGCCGAGGTAGACCCAGGCGGTCTGCACGGAGTCCCACAGCAGCGGCAGGGTGATGCGGAAGAAGGACTGGCCACGGCTCGCCCCGTCGATCAGGGCGGCCTCGTAGATGTCCCTCGGGACGGACTGCATGGCGGCCGAGAACAGCACCAGGTAGAAGCCGACGCCGTGCCAGACCACGACCAGCATCAGCGCCCACAGGACCACGTTCGGCTCGTTGAGCCACTCCACCGGATCGGCGGCGTCGACCAGGCCGAGCTTGATCAGGAGGCCGTTGAGCAGACCGCCGCCGTCACTGCGGTACACCGCGTTGAACAGCACCGCGAGGATGGCCAGCGACAGCACCTGCGGAAAGAAGTAGAGGATCTTGTAGAGCCTCGCCCCGGCGACCCCCTGGACACCGCCGGCCCGGCCGCGCCCGCCCGCGTTCAGCATGAAGGCGAAGAACAGGGCGAGCAGAATCGTGATCACCGGGATGAAGACGAGGAAGAGGATGTTGTGCCAGATGGCTTCGAGGAAGACATCGTCCTGGAACAGCGCCCTGTAATTGTCCAGACCAACGAACCGGAAGGTCTGCGACTGCCCCTTCCAGTCGGTCAGCGAATAGCCGAAGGTCTGGATGTACGGCCAGATCACGAAGATCACATAAAGCGCCACGGGTACGAGGAGAAACCCCGCGACGAACCGGTACTGCCCTTTGCGCATGGCCTTTTTCCTGCCCTGTGGTGGAGCGCCCCGAAGGGGCACGGGGCTGTGCCGATATGCGGCTCCGCCGCGTGGCCGCGAGAGACCACGACGAACCGGCACCCGCGAACGCACCCCGCACCCCTACGGCGCCCAGGCGAACTAATCCCGGTGATTCTTCTTCGACGCAGGGTCCTTGGCCTGCTTGTCCACGGCCGCCTGACACCTCTTCAGCCACTCCTTCGGCTGAATCCGCTTGGCCATCAGCTCATTGGAGGCCGCCTCGATGGCGGTCCCCATCTCGCCGTACCACTCGGTGTACAGGTACCGGAAGGTGTTGCCGCCGGCCGCCTTCGACGCCTCGACCGTGGACTGCGTACCCGGCCGCAGCTGGACGCCGGGATCGACGCCGTCCTTGAGGATCGTCAGCGAGTTGGCCTGCTTCGCGAAGAGCGTCGACCACTCCTTGGACAGCATGCGCCGCATGAACTCCTTGGCCGCGGGCAGGTTCTTCGCCTTCGCCGGGATGATGAAGGGCTCGCCCGAGCCGGCCCGGATCGCCTCGAACGGCAGCTTGCTGCCGGGCAGCAGCGGCATCGGCAGGAACTTCATGTCGAAGTCGGTCGGCGTCTGCTTGAGCTGCTCGTTCTCCAGCCAGGAGCCGGAGGTGATGAACACGGCCTTGTACTGGTTCCAGCGGGTCTGCGACTCGGTGTGCGTCAGGCCGTTCGTGCCGGGCATGAGATAGCCCTTCTCGACCACCTCGTAGATCGCCTCGATGGCGTCCTGCGCCGCCTCGGAGCCGACGAACGCCTTGGGGTCGAGGTTGTCGATCGCCTTCATGGCGTCCAGGCCGCCCTTCTTGGCGATCAGGTCCATGATGGCGACGTTGATGTAGTACGGGTACTTGCCCTGGTGCGCTAGGCCGCCGATGCCCTCCGACTTGGCGTCCTTGCAGATGGCGAGGAAGTCGGCCCAGGTCTTGGGCTCCTCCCAGCCCTTCTCCTTGAAGAGCTTGCCCGAGTACCACAGCCCCCAGACCGTGTAGATGTAGTTCAGCGCGACGATCTTGCCCTCCTGGAGGCCCGGGTCGAGCGTGCCGGGGATCAGGGTGTCGCGGACCTTCTTGGCCGGGTCGTCCACCGAGGGCGCGTCCAGCACCTCGGCGAGGTCCAGCAGCTGACCGTTCTTGTACAGGACGTCGATATTGATCTTCTGGGCGCCGGAGTCGTCCACGATGTCCGGCGGGTTGCCCGCGTTGAACCGCGGCTGGAGCTTGCCGGTGATCTCCTGGGTGCCGGTGTGGGTGGAGGTGATGCCGAGCTTCTTGCCGAAGTCGGCCTCCCACGCCTTGGCGTAATCGTCGCCGTATCCGCCCTTGAAGACGACGACGTCGAGCTTGCCGCCCTTCTGGGCGCCGAACGGGTTGTCCTTGGACGTCTTGCCCTGGGCGCCGCCCTCGTCCGAGTCGTCGCTGCCGCCGCCGCTGGCGCAGGCGGACAGCAGGCCCATTCCCGGGGCCGCGACCAGACCGAGTGCCGCGGACCGCTTGATCAGATCACGACGTCCTACACCTTCGGCACCGTGGTGCGCAGTGGATCCCATGCTCAAGTCCTCGCCTTCTCCAGGACTCAGGCGGTGAACCGGATCCTCCCCGGCACCGCTGTCGGGTAGTGCTGGGTCGTGCTGGAAACGCCGACAGGTATAGTCCACTTTCCGCCAGCGGAGCAAGATCGAATGCAGGGTTGGCGTTGGGTCTTTTCCGAGTTGAGACCTCGCGGAAATATGAAGGCCCGCGGAACGGCCCGCCGGAAAAAGTCGCGACATAACTCCCTGAATGCCACGGTCAACACCCTTGACATCACGGGCCACTTGACCACCTACTGGTTCCTGCGCCCCGTAGTTGACAACGTTGTCCGGAGGGGGCGCAGGAGGGGAAGTCGGTAGATGCAGCGGAGAACGCGGCACAGATGGGGTCCGGCGGCCGTCCTCACGGCCGCCTTTGTCATGGCCGTCGGCGCGCAGGGCGCGGCGGTCGCCCTGCCGGCCAAGGCTCCGGCGGCCGACCGGGAGTTCGCATCCTCGTTCGAGGCGGGCGACCCGGCGCCGGACTGGCTGAACACCGTCGACACCGGACGGGACGGCACCAAGCGCGCCTCGGGCGTCGACGGCGGTTACAGCACCGGCATTCCGGGCAATGTCACCGACCATGTCACCGAAGTCCGGGCCAGCGGCGAGAACACCGGCGCCGGCGAGGTCAAGGAGAACCTCGTCGACGGCGAGCCCGGCACCAAGTGGCTGACCTTCGAGCCCACCGGCTGGGTGGAGTTCGACCTGGACAAGCCCGTCAAGATAACGACGTACGCGCTCACCTCGGCCAATGACTTCGGTGAGCGCGACCCCAAGGACTGGACCCTCAAGGGCTCCACCGACGGCAAGGACTGGAAGACGGTCGACACCCGCTCGGGCGAGACCTTCGCCGAGCGGTTCCAGACGAAGTCGTACGACCTCGGCGAACCGGCCGAATACCAGCACTTCCGGCTGGAGGTGACGAAGAACGACGGCGCCCCGGACATCCTCCAGCTCGCCGATGTGCAGTTCTCCACCGGCAGCGGCGGCGGCCCGGTGCCGCAGGACATGCTGACCCTGGTCGACAAGGGCCCGAGCGGCTCCCCGACCGCCAAGGCGCGGGCCGGGTTCACCGGAAAGCGTGCCCTGCGCTACGCCGGCCGGCACACGGCGTCCGGCCGGGCCTACTCGTACAACAAGGTCTTCGACGTGAACGTGAAGGTCGGCGGCGACACCCAGCTGTCGTACCGCGTCTTCCCGTCGATGGCCGACGGCGACCGCGACTACGACGCCACGAACGTCTCCGTCGACCTGGCCTTCACCGACGGCACCTATCTGAGCGGCCTGAACGCGCTGGACCAGCACGGCTTCCCGCTCACCCCGCGCGGGCAGGGCGCGTCGAAGGCGCTGTACGTCAACCAGTGGAACAACGTGGCCGCGCGGATCGGCTCGGTCGCGGCCGGCAAGACCGTCGACCGCATCCTGGTGGCGTACGACTCCCCCGACGGCCCGGCGAAGTTCCGCGGCTGGCTGGACGACGTGACCCTCAAGCCGGTCGCGCCCGAGAAGCCGAAGGCGCATCTGTCGGACTACGCGCTGACCACCCGCGGCACCAACTCCAGCGGCAGCTTCTCGCGCGGCAACAACTTCCCGGCGACGGCCCTGCCGCACGGCTTCAACTTCTGGACCCCGGTGACCAACGCGTCCTCGCTGAGCTGGCTGTACGAGTACGCACGCGCGAACAACGCGGACAATCTGCCGACGATCCAGGCGTTCAGCGCGAGTCACGAGCCGAGCCCGTGGATGGGTGACCGGCAGACCTTCCAGCTGATGCCGTCGGCCGCGTCCGGCACCCCGGACACCGGCCGCGAGGCGCGGGAGCTGCCCTTCCGGCACGAGAACGAGACCGCGCGGCCGTACTACTACGGCGTCCGGTTCGAGAACGGCCTCAAGGCCGAGATGGCCCCGACCGACCACGCGGCCGCCCTCCGCTTCACCTATCCCGGTGACGACGCGAGCGTGGTGTTCGACAACGTCACCGAGCAGGCCGGCCTCACGCTCGACAAGGAGCACGGGACCGTCACCGGTTACTCGGACGTGAAGTCGGGCCTGTCCACGGGCGCGACCCGGCTGTTCGTGTACGGCGAGTTCGACAAGCCGGTCACCGACGGCTCCTCCAGCGGGGTGAAGGGCTTCCTGCGCTTCGACGCGGGCGCCGACCGCACCGTCACCCTGCGCCTGGCGACCTCGCTGATCAGCGTCGACCAGGCGAAGGACAACCTGCGCCAGGAGATCCCGGACGGCACCTCCTTCGACACGGTCAAGGACCACGCCCAGCGGGTCTGGGACAAGCTGCTCGGCAAGGTCGAGGTGGAGGGCGCGACCCCGGACCAGCTGACCACGCTGTACTCCGGCCTGTACCGGCTGTACCTGTACCCCAACTCCGGTTTCGAGCGGGTCGACGGCAAGGACCGGTACGCCTCGCCGTTCTCACCCATGCCGGGTCCGGACACCCCGACGCACACCGGCGCGAAGATCGTGGACGGCAAGGTGTACGTCAACAACGGCTTCTGGGACACCTACCGGACCACCTGGCCCGCGTACTCGTTCCTGACGCCGTCCCAGGCGGGCGAGATGGTCGACGGGTTCGTGCAGCAGTACAAGGACGGCGGCTGGACCTCCCGCTGGTCCTCCCCCGGCTACGCCGACCTGATGACCGGCACCTCCTCGGACGTGGCGTTCGCCGACGCCTACGTCAAGGGCGTGAAGTTCGACGCGAAGGCGGCGTACGACGCGGCCGTGAAGAACGCGACCGTGGTCCCGCCGACGTCCGGCGTGGGCCGCAAGGGCATGTCCACCTCGCCGTTCCTCGGCTACACCTCGACCGACACGCACGAGGGCCTGTCGTGGGCGATGGAGGGCTACGTCAACGACTACGGCATCGCGAAGATGGGCGAGGCGCTCTACAAGAAGACGGGCGAGAAGCGCTACCAGGAGGAGTCGGAGTACTTCCTCAACCGGGCCCGGGACTATGTGAACCTGTTCGACGCCAAGGCCGGCTTCTTCCAGGGCCGGGACGACAAGGGCGCCTGGCGCGTGGACTCCGCGAAGTACGACCCGCGCGTGTGGGGCTACGACTACACGGAGACCAACGGCTGGGGCTACGCCTTCACCGCCCCGCAGGACAGCCGGGGCCTGGCCAACCTGTACGGCGGCCGGCAGGGCCTCGCCGACAAGCTGGACGAGTACTTCGCCACCCCGGAGACGGCCTCCCCCGACCATGTCGGCTCCTACGGCGGTGTCATCCACGAGATGACCGAGGCGCGGGACGTCCGGATGGGCATGTACGGCCACTCCAACCAGGTCGCCCACCACGTCATCTACATGTACGACGCGGCCGGCGAACCGTGGAAGGCGCAGGCGTCCGTCCGCGAGGCGCTCTCCCGGCTCTACACCGGCAGTGAGATCGGGCAGGGCTACCACGGCGACGAGGACAACGGCGAGCAGTCGGCCTGGTTCCTCTTCTCCTCGCTCGGCTTCTACCCACTGGTCATGGGCAGCGGCGAGTACTCCATCGGCTCCCCGCTGTTCAAGAAGGTCACCGTGCATCTGGAGAACGGCCGGGACCTCGTGGTGCGGGCGCCGGGGAACAGCGCGAAGAACGTCTACGTCCAGGGCGTGATGTTCAACGGCCGCCCCTGGAAGTCGACGTCGCTCCCGCACTCGCTGCTGTCCAAGGGCGGGGTGCTGGACTTCTTCATGGGCTCCAAGCCGTCGGCGTGGGGCACCGGGAAGGACGCGGCGCCGGTCTCGGTCACCCAGGACGACAAGGTGCCGACGCCCCGCGCGGACGTCCTGAAGGGTGACGGCCCGCTCTTCGACGACACCTCGGCGACGAGCGCGACGCTCACCTCGGCGGACCTGCCGGCCAAGGGTGACGTACGGCCGGTCCAGTACACGCTGACCTCGGGAGCCGACCGCACGAAGGCGCCGACCGGCTGGACCCTGGAGGGCTCCACCGACGGCACCACCTGGCGGACCCTGGACCACCGCTCCGGCGAATCGTTCACCTGGGACCGCCAGACCCGCGCCTTCACCATCGCCGCACCGGGCACGTACACGAAGTACCGCCTGGTCCTGGACGGCGAGTCGACCCTGGCGGAGGTGGAACTGCTGGGCTGAACAGCGGCTCGCCCGCGATGACATGAGGCCCCGGGGGTCGCCGCACACGAGGCGTCCCCGGGGCCGTACGACGTCGTCCTCGGGCTCGGTGGTCGACGGTCGGCGCACCCGGGACGTGCCCACACGCCAGGGTGATCCGGTCGGCTCCGCCCACCTCTGTCGGTGCGCCGAGGCAGAATCGACTCCTGTCACGCACCGCGTACGACGAGGGGGGTCGACCGATGCACGCTCCCGTGGACATCGGTGAGTTGGTGCGCTTCGCGCTGCACACGATGGGCGAGCGCAACGCGCACCACGAGTTCGAGCGGCTCTGCCTGGAGGTCGCCCGCCGGCGTCTGGTCAGCAACCTGCTGCTGGCCACCGGGCCGGTGAGCAGCGGGGGCGACCAGGGACGGGACGGCGAGAGCTTCTGGACGGCCCTGGTCCACCCGCCGCATACCCCGGCCTCGGAGTTCGCCGCTCTCGCGTCGCCGCAGCGGGTCGTCCTGGCCTGCACCATCCAGAGGACCAACGTCCCGGCCAAGGTCAGGAGGGATCTGGCAGCGATCAACGGACAGGGCGGCGCCGTGGACCGTGTCCTGTTCTTCACCGTCGCCGCCGTGCCGGTGGCCACCCGGCACGCGCTGCAACGTGAGGCACGGGAGGTCCACGACGTCGAGCTGGACCTCTTCGACGCGGTCGCCCTCACCGACTTCCTCACCGCGCCGGACCTGATCCACCTGGCCCAGCGGCACCTGGGGCTGCCCTCGCTCCCGGGCATGGGCGGTGAGCCCGCGGGAGACCTGTCGGTCGCAGTGCCCGAGGACGCGATCGAACACCACGTCCGTGGCCGGGACGCGCTGCTGGCCGAGTTGGCGGAGCAGATGACGCGTGGCGGCGACCGGGTGGTGCTGTGCGGGGTCGGCGGCTGTGGCAAGAGCACGGTGGCGCTGGCGCTCGCCCGCCGGGGCCGCGCCGCCGGGTTGCAGGTGTGGTGGGTCGACGCGGCGACCCGCAGCACCTTCGAGGAGGGGTTGCGCGAGGTCGCCGTGCAGGCGGGCGTGTCCCGCGTGGAGGCCCGCGAGGTGTGGACACGGCGGGAGGCCGCCCGGGACGTACTGTGGCGTGCGCTGGACGACCCGGGTAGGAGGCGGTGGCTGCTGGTCGTCGACAACGCCGACGACCCGTCGGTGGTGCGCGACTGGATCAGGGCACCCCGGCCGGGGAGCACCGTGTTGGTCACCAGCCGGGAGCAACGGCCCGCCGCCTGGTGGAGGCAGGCGACCGTGCACGCCGTCGACCCGATCGGCGAGGCGCACGGCGCCGCGATGCTCCGGGAACTCGCCCCGCGGGCCGGCACGGAGGAAGAGGCACGGAGCCTGTCCCGGCGGCTCGGCGGACTGCCGCTCGCCCTGTTACTGGTGGGCAGGTATCTCGCCATGACCAGCGACGACCCGGTGCTTCCGGAGTCGCACACGCCGCGCTCGTTCGCCGCGTACCAGGCGGCGCTCGACCGGGAGTTCCCCGAAACCGTCTCGGCCCTGCCGCACGACCCGTCCGGTCCGCTCACGCTGACCTGGGAGATGTCCCTGGATCTGCTGGAGGCGAAAGGGGCCGCCGTCGCACGGCCGCTGTTCCGGCTCATCTCCTTCTTCTCGCCCGACCCCCTGCCGGTCGTGCTGCTCATCGGCAGCGTGCTGGGGCGGGCGAGCGTGTTCGCCGGGCTGTCGGCGACCGGCCTGGAGGAGGCGGTGCGCGGCCTCCTCGGCTGCGGACTGCTGAACCGCCGCCGGATCGAGGCGGACGGTACGACGGTGGACACCCTGGTCGTCCACCCGCTCGTCCGTGAGATCACGCGCATGCAGCCGGACGCCGTCGCGGGCGCGCCCGAGTACACGACACTGTCCGTCGTGCTGCTGGCGAAGGTGGCCGGCGGGCTGCCGAGCGACGACACGTCGACCTGGCCACTGTGGCGTCTGCTCGCACCGCACTGCACGTGGGTCGCGTCGGAGACCTCCCACGCGGCCGGGGAGGACTGGATGGTCCGCGGTGACCTCGCCGCGCGGACCGCCGCGTACGCCCACACGGCCGGTGTGTGGTCGCTTGCGGAGGAGCAGCTCCGCCACGCGTTGGACGCCCTCGGGCACTGCCTTCCCGCGGACGCGCCGCGCATCGTGGCGACACGGCACAACCTGGCCTACCTCCGGCACGATCAGGGGCGTTATGACGAGGCCGAGGCGGAGTTCGCCCACGTCCTGGAATCGGCGCTGAGGACCCTCGGCCCGGATCACCGGACCACCCTGGCGGCACGCCATGAACTGGCCCGGCTCCGTCTGGACCGCGGGGACGTCGCCTACGCCCATGCCGAGCTGTCCGTCGTCGTCTCCCGCACGGTGGCGGTGCTGGGGCCGGACCACCCGGTCACCTTGGCGGCTCGGCACGAGCTCGGCCGCACTCTGCGCGCCCGAGGCGACCTCGCCGGGGCCCGGTCCCTGTTCGAGCAGGTGGTCAGCGTCAAGACGGACTCCCTGGGCGAGGCGGCACTGCCGACGCTCGCGACCCGTCATGAACTCGCTGACCTGCTCCTCGAGCTCGGCGAGGTGGAACAGGCCCATGCCGCCTTCACGGAGGTCCTGGCGCTGGAAGACCGCAGCCAGGGTCCCGACCATCCCAGCACCCTGGTCACCAGGAACAACCTCAGCCGCGCCCTCGTCGAACTGGGACGGCTCGACGAGGCGGAGGCGGAGCTGTGCGAGACGCTCGCCGCGTGGGACCGCATCGGTGAAGGGACTCACCCCATGGCAATCGTCACGCGCGGGGCCCTCGGTGGTCTGCTCGCCACGACCGGCCGGGCGGCCGAGGGGGAGAAGCTGCTGCGGACAGCGGCCCTCGCGCTGGAGCAGATCTTCGGCGCCGGCCATCGCGAGACCGTCGACGCCCGGCTCAATCATGCGGAGTCCCTGCACCGGCTGAACCGGCACGCGGACGCGGAAGCCTTGCTCCGTGCCGTCGTGGGGGCCCTGGTGGATACGGCCGACGGCGAGGGGACCCGCGTCCTCGCGGCTCGCCGGAAACTGGCCGACATCTACTTCGAGCTGGGCCGGGACGCCGAGGCGGAGGACGAACTCCGCCGGATCGTCGCCGCGAAGAGCCGGGACCTGGGGGCCGACCACGCGGAGACCCTCCAGGTCCGCCAGGCTCTGGCGGCCGTCCTGCTGCGCCAGGGACACACGGCCCTCGCTGCCAGACAACTCGTGGCGCTCGTCGATCCGTTGGACGCCACCCTGGGCCGGAACCACCGGGACTCCCTGATCGCGCGATCGAATCTGGCCTTCGCCCAGTCGCAGCTCGATGCCGACGCGGCAGCGAGACGGCAGCTTCGACGCGTTGTGGCGGTGTACGAGGAGGACGGACTCGTGCCGGACGAGTTGCTCGCCACCGTGCGGGAACTGCTCCACCAGCTGGGGTGAGGCGAGCCGCCGACCATGGCCGTGACGAAGGTGCACCGGCACGGTGCGGAGCGCGGAGTCCGTGTGGATGCGCCCCGCACCGCCGGGGTCAGCGCACCGCGAGGGTGAACACGTGGAGGTCCGCGTTGTGCGGGAGCGTGACGGTCTTGATCTGCTTGCCCGCCGGGGCCTGGTACGGCTTGGTGGCGAAGACGTACGTGGCCACCGGGTCCTTGTCCGCGCCGGCGACGTTGCGGTACGCGGTCTTGGCGACGACCTCGTTGCCGTACTGGACGGTGCCGCCACCGCCGCCCACGGTCCAGTCGGTGAAGGACAGGTCGACGGTGTCGGTGGTGCCGTCGGTGTAGGTGACGGTCGCCTTGGTCTGCTGGTTGCCGTTGACCGCGCTGCCGATGAAGGACAACGCGCCCGCCGGGGAGGCCAGGTGGATGGTCTGGCCGGACGCCGAGGCGTTGTCGGGGCGGCCGGCGGGTGAGGCGGGCCAGGTGAAGGTGAGCCCGCCGACCGTGGCCTGCTCGCCCGGAGTGAGGCCTGCTGCCGCGAGGGCCTGCCGGGAGTAGCTCCAGCCGCCGCCGTCGTAGTCGGCCTCGGCGTGGTCGCCGTCGTCGTCGGAGACGCCGGTGCTGTTGTAGGCGGCGAGCAGGGTGCCCGGGGCGGCCACGGTGAGCGCCACCGGCTGCTCGTAGGAGGAGTCGCCCGAGGTGACCGTGACCCGGACGTCGGCGAAGCCCTGCTCGGCGTCACGCGCCGCCGTGAGGGTGATCTCCTGGGCGCCGTCGGTGACCGTGCCCTCGGCGGGCGTGGCCGTCACCCCGGCCGGGGTCTCCACCCGGAACCGCACCTCGGGACCGGTGCCGCCGGTCAGCGACAGCGCGCGGATGCCGATCTTCGTGCTGTCACCGGGGGCGAGGGTGGCCGTGGTGGGCCCGACACCGATCTGGTACGGCTGCTCGCCCTTCCGGAAGGACGGCGGCGGGCTGCCCGCGCCCCAGTCGCGGTCCGGGGTCGCGGACAGCGTGTAGTCGAGCCGGCCGCCGTCGCGGACGAAGGACGCGGGCAGCCACGGCCGGTCGCTGGTGCGGCCGTTCACCTTCAGGGACCGGACGTAGGGCGCGTCGGCCGCCGCTCCGGTGGCGCGGACGGAGATGTCGTTGCCGTGCGGCCGGTCGATCTCGATCCGCTCGAACAGCGGTGAGGCGAGGACCAGTTCGGCGCGGGACGGCACCTGCGGGTACATGCCGAGGGCGGAGAAGACGTACCAGGCGGACATCGCGCCGAGGTCGTCGTTGCCCGGGATGCCGCCGGGCTCGGTGGACCACAGCTGCCGCATCGCCGCGCGGACGGTCTCCTGCGTCTTGTAGGGGGCGCCGGCGTAGTCGTACAGGTAGGGGACGTTGATCGACGGCTCGTTGTCCAGCTCGGACTTGGCGCCGCCGTTGCCGGTGAAGGCCCAGCCGCCGTCGGCGTCGTGGAAGAAGTCGTCCAGCCGGGCGAGCGCCGCCTCCCGGCCGCCGAGCGCGGCGAAGAGGCCCGCCGGGTCGTGCGGGACCATCCAGGTGTACTGGGCCGCCGTGCCCTCGACGAAGCCGTTGCCCGTGTCCGGGGTGAAGCCCGTGACCCAGCTGCCGTCGGCCTTGCGGTTCGCGATGTAGCCGCCGTCCGGCGCGGCCGCGATGTTGAAGTTGTTCTGCCACCACTGGGCCCGGTGCGCGAAGGTGTCCGCCGTGCCCTTGTCCCCCGCCGCGTGGGCGAGTTGGGAGATCGCGAAGTCCGCGGTGGACATCTCCAGGGTCTCGGCGGCACCGCCCCAGGCGTTGGACACGCTCGGCATGTAGTGCAGCTTGAGGTACTTGTCGAGGGAGGGGCGCTGGCCCGCCGACAGCACGGGCTTGCCGGCCGGGGACAGGTCCTGCGGTGTGGGCACGGTCGCCGCCCGCACGAGGGACTTCAGGGCGCCCTTGAGGTCGAAGTCCGTGCCGCCGAAGGCGCGGATGCCGGCCAGCGCGGCCGGCGAGGGGTCGCCGTTCATGACGTGGGTGCCGCTCGCGCCGTGCAGCCAGCGGTCCCAGACGCCGTTGTTCTGCCGGGCCAGCTCGTACAGGGACTGCGCGATGTCCGAGCCCGTGCGCGGGTCGAGCAGCGTCAGCAGCTGGACCTGGTCGCGGTAGACGTCCCAGCCGGAGAAGGTGCCGTACTGGGCGTGCCGGCGACGGTCGACCGTGTGCACGCGCCCGTCGGCACCCCGGTATCTGCCGTCGGCGTCGCTGATGACGTTGGGGTGCAGCAGCGCGTGGTACAGCGCGGTGTAGAAGGTGGTGCGCTCGGCGTCCGTGCCGCCGCCGACCCGGATGGCGCCCAGCCGCTCCCGCCAGGCCCGCCGGGCCGCCTCCCGGACCGCGTCGAAGGACCGCCCCGGTGGGTTCTCGGCGGCCAGGTTGGCCTCGGCGGCCTCCCGGCTGACGTAGGAGATGCCGACCTTGACGTTGACCGGGCCGTCGCCGGGCGCGAACTGGACGTACCCGCCCGCGCCCTTCCCTGCGACCGGCCGCCCGCCGTGCGAGAAGCCGCCGGTGCCGCCGGACGCCTCCCGGGAGCCGGGGTCGAGCCGGTCGTCGTGCCAGGTGCCGGTGGCCTGGAAGGCACGGTCGAAGCGGGCGGTGAAGTAGAGGGTGTAGTAGGCGCGTTGCCCTTCCGGGTCGAGGTAGCCGCAGAAGTTGCCGGAGGTGACGGAGCCGGAGATCGTCCGGGTGTCCGGGTCGATCGTGACCGTCGAGTCCTCCGAGCCCACCTCGGAGTTGGCGGTGCGCACGAGCAGGGAGGCGGGCTTGCCGGCCGGGTAGGTGAAGCGGGCCGAGCCGGTGCGCGCCGTGGCGGTGAGGTCGGCGGTGACACCGGAGGCCAGGCCGACCTTGTAGTGGCCGGGCTCGGCGGTCTCGTCGGCGTGGTGGAAGTCCGAGGCGTAGACGGCGTCCTTGGTGTCGCTCGCCGGGGAGGAGGTGACCTCACCGGCGTACGGGAAGAACGGGATGTCCCCGCTGCCGCCCGCGCAGCCGGTGCCGGACATGTGGGTGAGGCTGAAGCCGCGGACGCGGGTGGCGTCGTACTGGTAGCCGCCGGGGGCGGCGGTTCTCGTGGCGTCGCCGCGCGTGTTCTCCGGGCTCCAGGAGAGCATGCCGAACGGCACGACGGCGCCCGGGAAGACGTCGCCCCCGTTCTTGGTGCCGATCAGCGGATCGACGTACGGGGTCGGGTCCTTGACGAGGCCGGGGGGAGCGGCGGTCGCCGCCAGGGCGGGAGTTGCGGTGCCGGCGGTCGCGAGGAGCGCGGCCAGCAGCAGGGACGTGGGTCTCAAACGCATGACGCGGCCCTTCCTCCTAACGGACGGGTCGCGCACCACAGGTCGCACAAGCCGCAGGGACAGTAGCGTGCGCCACCGGTACCACGGAAGACCGCGTACGCGCGGGGAGGCGCACGCCCCTGTCACCCGGTCGGGCCAGCCAAGTGGCTTGACATCGTTGTCCGTCGAGGCGGTAGAGTCATGTGCACGACGATTGACAACGATGTCGCGCGTCACACCGCCGCACAAGCCACGCGGTTCCAGGCCATTTCCCTCCGGACAGGCAGCCCACCCCCCTCGCCTGCCCGGCTCGCGGACCCGGTGCCCAAGCCACCGGGTCCGCCCAGAGCGACCCGACCGAGCCGTCAGGGCGAGCCGGGAGCGGGGAACCCGACGGAGAGAGAAGTCGGAGTTCCGCTCTCGGGAGGTCTCCCGTGGCACGGCTGCTGATCGACGGGGACGACCTCGTGGTGCGGCTGTCCTGGGGCGAGCGGCTCCGGGCGCGGCGCCGGGAGGTCCGGCTGCCGGACGCGGTGATCAGGGACGCGCGGATCGAGCGCGACTGGTGGCGCGCGCTGCGCGGGACGCCGGAGCACGGCCGGCGACGGCCCGCCCGCTGTCTGGGCGAGTGGCGGCATCCGGGCGGACGGGACTTCGTCGCGCTGCGGAGTGGGTACCCGGCTGTTCTCGTCGACCTGTGGCCCACCCCCTCCACGGCGCCTCTCTCACGGGTCGCGGTCTCGGTGCCGCCCGAGGAGGCCGACGAGGTGCTCGGGGACCTGCGGCGACGGAGGGTGCCGGAGCGGCCGGCCCCGCCTCCGGCGGCCGGCCACCCTTGACACGGGTCCACTCAAGTTTTATTCCGATTGATAGGCAATTCGGTTCGAACGCGCAGCTCGCGGTGGGTGAGGAGGTGACCCGCACGGTGCAGCCGGACCTGTACGCGGTGCTCGGTGTGGCGCCCTCCGCCACGGCCGAGGTGATCACCTCCGCCTTCCGCCGCAGGGCATGGGAACTGCGGCCGGACACCCAGGTGGACGCGGTCACCGCGGCCCGGTTCGGCGAGGTGCGCGCGGCGTACGAGACGCTCCGCGACCCCGTGCGGCGCGCGGCCTACGACCGGGCGCACGAGCGGTCGTCCCGGCGCCGCCGCGCCCCGTCCGGCGCCGCCGCCGCGGCGAGCCCGCTGTCCCGCCTCCGGTACCTCTTCGTGCCGGGCGGCACGGCCCCCGAGCCGCCGCTGCGCGCGGGACCGGTGCACTGGGAACCCGGTGAGCGGCCGTAGGGCACTCGGGCCGAAGAGGAAGAGGGAGCACGCAGATGGCGCGTCCGGTCGGAATCGATCTCGGTACGACGAACTCGGTGGTCTCCGTCCTGGAGGGCGGCGAGCCCACCGTCATCACCAATACGGAAGGCGCACGGACCACTCCGTCGGTCGTCGCGTTCGCCAAGAACGGCGAGGTGCTGGTCGGCGAGGTCGCCAAGCGGCAGGCCGTGACGAACGTGGAGCGCACCGCGCGCTCGGTCAAGCGGCACGTGGGGGACCACGCGTGGCGGTTCCCGGACCAGGGAGACATCGACGGCAAGCGGTACACCGCGCAGGAGATCTCCGCGCGCGTGTTGCAGAAGCTGAAGCGGGACGCGGAGGCGTACCTCGGTGAGGACGTCACCGACGCGGTGATCACCGTGCCCGCGTACTTCGACGACGCCCAGCGTCAGGCCACCAAGGAGGCCGGTGAGATCGCGGGCCTGAACGTCCTGCGGATCATCAACGAGCCGACGGCGGCGGCGCTGGCGTACGGGCTGGACAAGGGCGAAGAGCAGACGGTCCTCGTCTTCGACCTGGGCGGCGGCACCTTCGACGTGTCGCTGCTGGAGATGGGCGAGGGCGTCATCGAGGTGAAGGCCACCAACGGTGACACGCGTCTCGGCGGCGACGACTGGGACCAGCGGGTCGTGGACCACCTGGTCACGCAGTTCAAGAACAACTACGGCGTCGACCTGGCCAAGGACAAGATGGCCGTGCAGCGGCTGCGGGAGGCGGCGGAGCGGGCGAAGATCGAGCTGTCGTCCTCCAGCGAGACCTCGATCAACCTGCCGTACATCACCGCGTCCGCCGAGGGCCCGCTGCACCTGGACGAGAAGCTGACGCGCGCCCAGTTCCAGCAGCTGACCGCGGATCTGCTGGAGCGCTGCAAGGCGCCGTTCCACAACGCGATCAAGGACGCCGGGATCAAGGTGTCCGACATCGACCACGTGGTCCTGGTGGGCGGCTCGACGCGGATGCCGGCCGTCACGGAGCTGGTGAAGGAGCTGACCGGCAAGGAGCCGCACAAGGGCGTGAACCCGGACGAGGTGGTGGCCGTCGGCGCCAGCCTCCAGGCCGGTGTGCTCAAGGGCGAGGTCAAGGACGTCCTGCTGCTCGACGTCACCCCGCTGTCGCTGGGCATCGAGACCAAGGGTGGCATCATGACCAAGCTCATCGAGCGGAACACGACGATCCCGACCCGGCGCGCGGAGATCTTCACGACGGCCGAGGACAACCAGCCCTCGGTGACCGTGCAGGTCTACCAGGGCGAGCGGGAGATCGCCGCGTACAACAAGAAGCTCGGCATGTTCGAGCTGACCGGGATCGCGCCCGCGCCGCGCGGGGTGCCGCAGATCGAGGTGGCGTTCGACATCGACGCCAACGGCATCATGCACGTCTCGGCGAAGGACCTCGGCACCGGCAAGGAACAGAAGATGACGGTGACCGGTGGTTCGGCGCTGCCCCGAGACGACATCGACCGGATGGTCCGGGAGGCGGAGCAGCACGCGGAGGAGGACCGGCAGCGGCGCGAGGCCGCGGAGACGCGGAACCAGGCCGAGCAGCTCGTCTACTCCACCGAGAAGCTGATCAAGGACAACGGTGACAAGATCCCGGCCGATGCGAAGTCCGAGACGGAGACGGCGCTGGCCGACCTGAAGGAGAAGCTGAAGTCGGAGGACACGGCGGCGATCCGGCAGGCCCTGGACCGTGCCGCGCAGGCCGCGCAGAAGATCGGTACGGCGCTGTACGAACGGTCGCGGAGCGAGCAGGCTGGGCAGACCGGGCAAGCCGGACAGACCGGGCAGGCCGGTGCCGGTGGTACGGCAGCCTCCGGCGGGGACGACGAGGTGGTGGACGCCGAGATCGTCGACGACGACAAGCCGGAGGCGGGCTGACGATGGACGGGGCGCGGACGCGGAACTCGGACGAGGTGGACCGCCTGCTGCGGGAGCGCACCGCCGATCTCCAGCGGGTGAAGGCGGAGTACGACAACTACCGCAAGCGGGTGCGGCGGGACCGGATGGCCGTGCGGGAGATCGCCGTCGCCAACGTGCTGACGGCTCTCCTGCCGGTGGTGGACGCCGTGGACCGGGCGTGCGCGCACGAGCCGCTGACCCCCGGCCTGAAGGACATCGCCGACACGCTGCGGACCCAGCTGGGCTCGCTGGGGCTCCAGGCGTTCGGGGAGGAGGGCGAGCCGTTCGACCCGGCGTGCCACGAGGCGATCGTGCACCACGCGGCACCGGGCACGGACCGGCTGACCTGTACGGAGATCCTGCGCCCCGGCTACCGAATCGGCGACCGTTTGCTCCGCCCCGCACATGTGACGGTGACCGGGCCGCCGTGACTGGGGGGCGGGGGGCCCGGCGGGGGCGGCCCGAACACGGGGCCCGGACGCGGGGGCCCGGACGCGGGGGCCCGAACCCGGAGGCCCGAACCCGGAGGCCCGGACGCGGGGCGGGCGGCCCGGACGGCGCGCGGCGGGCGGGGCTGGGCTCACCGTGCGCTCGGGGGCGGACCCGGCCCCGCCGACGGACCTCGGAGCCGCCCATCCGCCCGTGCACGGAATCCGGCCCAGCCGACGGACAGCGGGCCCGCCGCATCCACCCGCGCACGCTCCCGGCCCGGCCCACGGGCCACGGACTGCCGTATCCACCCGTGCAAGGACCCGGCCCCGCCGACGGACCACAGGGCCCCCGTAGCACCCGTGGACGGAACCACGCCCAGCTGACAGGCCACGGACCCGTCGTAGCCAGCCGTGGGCGGTCCACGGCAGGTCGGAGGCTGTCCTTGTCCATCCCGTGGACGGACCATAGCCACCCGGCGGAACGCGGTGCTACAAATGCCGCATGTCGGACGCATCTGCCCGATTCAGGCGCCTCGCATGGCGCACTGTGATCGGTAAGAGCCCCCGCAGCGTCGCCGGACAGGTCTTCCTGCTCCAGGTGGCGCTGGTGGTGCTGCTCGTGCTCTGCGCCGTCGTCGCTCTCGTCCTACAGTCCAAGCGGGACACCGGCGAGGAGGCCAGGCGCCGGTCCATAGCCGTCGCGGAGACCTTCGCCCACGCCCCGGGCCTGCTGCGCGCCCTGGAGAGCCCCGACCCCTCCCGCGTCCTCCAGCCGCTGACCGAGGCGGGACGCAAGTCGGCGGGCGTGGACTTCATCGTGGTCATGGACACCCACGGCATCCGCTACACCCACCCCATTCCCAGCCGGATCGGCGAGCGGTTCGTGGGCACCATAGGCCCGTCGCTGGCCGGGAAGGTCTACACCGAGAGCGTCCACGGCCCGCTGGGCCACGAGGTCCAGGCCACCGTGCCGGTGGACGACACCCGCGGCAAGGTGGTCGCTCTCGTGTCCGCCGGACTGAAGGTCAAACACGTCACCAGCGAGCTGAACCGGCAGCTGCCGATCATCCTGGCCGCCGGAGGCGGCGCGCTCTTCGTGTCGACCGGCGGCACGGCCCTGGTGGGCCGCAGGTTGCGGCGGCAGACCCACAGCCTGGGTCCGGACGAGATGGCCCGCATGTACGAGCACCACGACGCGGTCCTGCACTCGGTGCGGGAGGGCGTCCTCATCATCGGTGCCGACGGCCGGCTGCTGCTCGCCAACGACGAGGCCCGCCGCCTGCTGGAGCTGCCCCCCGACGCCGAGGGCCGCACGGTGCGGGAGCTGCCGGATCTCGACCCGGCGACGGTGGAACTGCTCGCCTCCGGCCGCGAGGCCAACGACGAGGTGCACTTCGCCAAAGGGCGTCTGCTGGCGGTCAACCAGCGGCCGACGGAGTGCGCGGGCGGCCCCCGGGGCACCGTCGTGACGCTCCGCGACTCCACCGAACTCCAGGCGGTGTCCGGCCGGGCCGAGGCCGCCCGGGAGCGGCTGGAGCTGCTGTACGACGCGGGGCTGTGCATCGGCAGCACCCTGGACGTGATCCGCACGGCCGACGAGCTGGCACGGGTCGCCGTCCCCCGGTTCGCCGACTTCGTCACCGTGGACCTGGCCGAAGCCGTCCTGCACGGCGAGGAGCCGGCTCCGACGGCGCAGGACATCCGCCGGGTCGCCGTGACCGGCATCCAGGACGACCATCCCCTCTACGAACTGGGCCGGCTGATCGACTTCCTCCCCTCCACCCCGCAGGCGCGCGGCTACGACGCCGGACGCTCCGAGCTGGTGACCGACCTGTCGAAGGCCGAGGGCTGGAAGGCGCAGGACCCGGAGCGGACCCGGAGCATCCTGGACTACGGAATCCACTCGCTCATCGCCGCTCCGATCCGGGCGCGCGGTGTCGTCCTCGGCATGGCCAACTTCTGGCGGGCCAAGCGGGAGCCCTTCGACGCGGAGGAGCTGACCCTGGCGGAGGAGCTGGTGGCCCGGGCCGCGGTCAGCATCGACAACGCCCGCCGGTACACCCGCGAGCACGCCCTCGCGGTCACTTTGCAGCGCAGTCTGCTGCCCCGGGCCCTGCCGGAGCAGAGCGCCCTCGACGTCGGCTACCGCTATCTGCCGGCGCAGTCCGGGGTGAGCGGGGACTGGTTCGACGTGATCCCGCTGCCGGGCAGCCGGGTGGCGCTTGCCGTCGGTGACGTGGTGGGGCACGGTCTGCACGCCGCCGCGACGATGGGCCGGCTGCGGACCGCGGTGCACAACTTCTCCACGCTCGACCTGCCGCCCGACGAGCTGCTCCAGCATCTGGACGACCTGGTGGGCCGCCTCGACCAGGACGAACCCTGCCCGGAGAAGTCCGGCGAGATCGTCGGCGCCACCTGTCTGTACGCGATCTACGACCCGGTGACGCGGCGCTGTGTGATGGCCCGGGCCGGCCATCTCGCGCCCGCGCTGGTCGACCCGGACGGCAGCGTCACCTACCCCGACGTGCCGGCCGGGCCGCCGCTGGGCCTGGGCGGCCTGCCGTTCCAGACGGCCGAGCTGGAGCTGGCCGAGGGCAGCCAGCTCGTCCTGTACACCGACGGTCTGATCGAGGACCGCAGGCGTGACCTGGACGAGGGCATGGAGCTGCTGCGCCGGGCCCTGGCGGGGCACCCCGGCCGGTCGCCGGAGGAGAGCTGCCGGGCGGTGCTGGAGCAGCTGCTGCCCGAGCGTCCCGGGGACGACGTCGCCCTGCTCGTCGCACGCACCCGGGCCCTGCCCGCCGACCGAGTCGCCGACTGGGACGTGCCGCGCGACCCGGCCGCCGTGTCGGGGATGCGCGCCGCGGTCTCGGCCAAGCTGACCGAGTGGGGGCTGTCCGAGCTGGGCTTCGGGATGGAGCTGGTGCTGAGCGAGCTGATCACCAATGCCATCCGGTACGGCTCCGACCCGGTCCATGTGCGGCTCATCCATGACCGCAAGCTGATCTGCGAGGTGGCCGACGGCAGCAGCACCTCACCGCATCTGCGGTACGCGGCGACGACCGACGAGGGCGGCCGGGGTCTGTTCCTGGTCTCGCAGCTGGCCGAGCGCTGGGGCACCCGCTACACGCCCCAGGGCAAGGTGATCTGGGCGGAGCTAACGGCACCGAATCCCGCGAAGCTGCTCGGGGACTTCGGGAATCTCGGAGACCTGGGGGACCTGGCGGACCTCGGGGACTGACGGTTCGGCGGAGCCTGGCGGGCGGCCTGGAGGCCGTGCGCGGGGTGGTCGGCGGTACGGCGAAGGGCCGCATCCCCGGCGCCGGGGATGCGGCCCTGAACGGCTGTGCCGCGGTCGTTTACTTCCGGATCAGGCTGCGCAGCACGTACTGCATGATGCCGCCGTTGCGGTAGTAGTCGGCCTCACCGGGGGTGTCGATGCGGACGACCGCGTCGAACTCGACACCGGTGTCGGTGGTGACCTTGACCGTGCGCGGCGTGCGGCCCTCGTTCAGCTCGGTGACGCCGGAGATGGAGAAGGTCTCCTCACCGGTCAGGCCGAGGGACTGGGCCGACGCGCCCTCCGGGAACTGGAGCGGGAGCACGCCCATGCCGATGAGGTTCGAGCGGTGGATGCGCTCGTACGACTCGGCGATGACGGCCTTGACGCCGAGCAGCGCGGTGCCCTTGGCCGCCCAGTCGCGGGACGAGCCGGAGCCGTACTCCTTGCCGGCCAGGACGACCAGCGGGATGCCGGCGGCCTGGTAGTTCTGCGAGGCGTCGTAGATGAAGGAGACCGGGCCGCCGTCCTGCGTGAAGTCGCGGGTGTAGCCGCCCTCGGTGCCCGGCGCGATCTGGTTGCGCAGGCGGATGTTGGCGAAGGTGCCGCGGATCATGACCTCGTGGTTGCCTCGGCGGGAGCCGTAGGAGTTGAAGTCACGACGCTCCACACCGTGCTCGGTGAGGTACTTGCCGGCCGGGGTGTCGGCCTTGATGGCGCCGGCCGGGGAGATGTGGTCGGTGGTGACCGAGTCGCCGAGCTTCGCGAGGACCCGGGCGCCGGAGATGTCGGTGACGGGCTCCGGGTCCATCTGCATGCCCTCGAAGTACGGGGGCTTGCGGACGTAGGTGGACTGCGGGTCCCACTCGAAGGTGTTGCCGGTCGGGACCGGGAGGGACTGCCACTGGGCGTCGCCCGCGAAGACGTCGCTGTAGGACTTGGCGAACATGTCCTCGCCGATGGCGCTGGCGACGACCTCGTTGACCTCGGCCTCGGTGGGCCAGATGTCCTTCAGGTGGACCGGGTTGCCGTCCTGGTCGATGCCGAGGGCCTCACGGGTGATGTCCACCTTCATGGAGCCAGCGATGGCGTACGCGACGACCAGCGGCGGGGACGCCAGGTAGTTCATCTTGACGTCGGGGTTGATGCGGCCCTCGAAGTTCCGGTTGCCGGAGAGGACCGAGGTGACGGCGAGGTCGTGGTCGTTGACGGCCTTGGAGACCTCCTCCGGCAGCGGGCCGGAGTTGCCGATGCAGGTGGTGCAGCCGTAGCCGACGAGGTTGAAGCCCAGCTTGTCCAGGTACGGGGTGAGGCCGGCCTTCTCGAAGTAGTCGGTGACGACCTTCGAACCCGGGGCGAGGGTGGACTTGACCCACGGCTTGCGGGTCAGGCCCTTCTCGACCGCCTTCTTGGCGACCAGGGCGGCGCCGATCATGACGTACGGGTTCGAGGTGTTGGTGCAGGAGGTGATGGCCGCGACCGTCACCGCACCGTGGTCCAGCTCGTAGGTGGTGCCGTCGGGGGCGGTCACCGGGACCGGGTTGCTCGGGAAGCCGTTCGGGGCGACGGCCGGGGCGTCGGAGGCCGGGAAGGACTCCTTGCCCGCCTCGTCGACGTCGTCGACGTAGTTGCGGACGTCCAGCTTGAACTGCTCGGCGGCGTTCGCGAGGACGATGCGGTCCTGCGGGCGCTTCGGGCCGGCGATGGACGGGACGACGGTGGAGAGGTCCAGCTCCAGCTTCTCGGAGAAGTCGGGCTCGGCCGCCGGGTCCAGCCAGAGGCCCTGCTCCTTGGCGTAGGCCTCGACCAGGGCGACCTGCTGCGCGGAGCGGCCGGTCAGGCGCAGGTAGTTCAGGGTCTCGTCGTCGATCGGGAAGATCGCGGCGGTGGAGCCGAACTCCGGCGACATGTTGCCGATGGTGGCGCGGTTGGCCAGGGAGGTGGCGGCCACACCCTCGCCGTAGAACTCGACGAACTTGCCGACGACGCCGTGCTTGCGCAGCATCTCGGTGATGGTGAGCACGAGGTCGGTGGCGGTGGTGCCGGGCTGGAGCTCACCGGTGAGCTTGAAGCCGACGACGCGCGGGATGAGCATGGAGACCGGCTGGCCGAGCATGGCGGCCTCGGCCTCGATGCCGCCGACGCCCCAGCCGAGGACGCCGAGGCCGTTGACCATGGTGGTGTGCGAGTCGGTGCCGACCAGGGTGTCCGGGTAGGCCTTGCCGTCGCGGACCATCACGACACGGGCCAGGTGCTCGATGTTCACCTGGTGGACGATGCCGGTGCCCGGGGGGACGACCTTGAACTCGTCGAAGGCGGTCTGGCCCCAGCGCAGGAACTGGTAGCGCTCCTTGTTGCGGCCGTACTCCAGCTCGACGTTCTGCTTGAAGGCGTCGTTGGTGCCGAACTTGTCGGCGATGACGGAGTGGTCGATGACCAGCTCGGCCGGCGCCAGCGGGTTGATCTTGGCCGGGTCGCCGCCCAGCTCCTTGACGGCCTCACGCATCGTGGCGAGGTCCACGACACAGGGCACGCCGGTGAAGTCCTGCATGATCACGCGGGCGGGCGTGAACTGGATCTCCTGGCTGGGCTGGGCCTGGGAGTCCCAGCCGCCCAGGGCGCGGATGTGGTCGGCGGTGATGTTAGCGCCGTCCTCGGTGCGGAGCAGGTTCTCCAGCAGCACCTTCAGGCTGTACGGAAGGCGAGCCGAGCCTTCCACCTTGTCCAGCCGGAAGATCTCGTACGACTCGTCGCCCACCTGCAGCGTGCTGCGGGCGTCGAAGCTGTTCGCCGACACGACAGTCTCCTTCATTGATGTGCGCGTACCACCGTCAATCGTGCCGCCACGCCGGCTTGGCCGAACCAGTAAGGTCAGGCTAAGTTAGGCATGCCTTACTGGAGTGGCGGCTACGGTGCGCCTCGGCAGATATCTCGATGTCGAGATAACTCTAGTACATGGGCGCGGTCCGGTCATGCCCAACCCGGTCCCGATGTGCCCCCACGTCACGCGCCGCGCTCGGACGTCAAACGACATCGGTGGATTTGTCCCGACCTTTCCGGGCGCACAGCGCGCATTCGGCCAAGCGGTCCTGACGGAACGTCACCGGCGTCACCCGAATGGACCCCCTGACGGGCGCCATCTCATATCTGAGATAGCCTCAGCCTCATGTCAGACGACTACCTCGTACGCATCGGCAAGCTCATCCGTGACGCCCGGCAACACCGGGGCTGGACACAGGCGCAGCTCGCGGAGGCGCTCGGAACCAGCCAGAGCGCGGTCAACCGCATCGAGCGCGGCAACCAGAACATCAGCCTTGAGATGATCGCCCGAATCGGTGAAGCCCTGGACAGCGAGATCGTGTCGCTGGGCTACGCGGGTCCGATGCATCTGCGCGTGGTCGGCGGCCGCCGTCTGTCCGGCGCCATCGACGTCAAGACCAGCAAGAACGCGGGCGTGGCCCTGCTGTGCGCCTCGCTGCTGAACAAGGGGCGCACGGTGCTGCGCCGGGTGGCGCGGATCGAGGAGGTGTACCGCCTTCTGGAGGTGCTCAACTCCATCGGCGTGCGCACCCGCTGGATCAACGACGGCGTCGACCTCGAACTCGTCCCGCCCGCCGAGCTGGAGATGGGCGCGATCGACGCGGAGGCCGCCGTCCGCACCCGCTCGATCATCATGTTCCTGGGTCCGCTGCTGCACCGCATGGACCACTTCAAGCTGCCGTACGCCGGCGGCTGCGACCTGGGCACGCGGACCATCGAGCCGCACATGATCGCGCTGCGCCGGTTCGGCCTGGAGATCGCGGCCACCGAGGGCCAGTACCACGCCCGGGTGGACCGCTCCGTCCGTCCCGACCGGCCGATCGTGCTGACCGAACGCGGCGACACGGTGACCGAGAACGCGCTGCTGGCCGCCGCCCGGCACGACGGCGTCACGGTCATCCGCAACGCCTCCTCCAACTACATGGTTCAGGACCTGTGTTTCTTCCTTGAGGCGCTGGGCGTCAAGGTGGAGGGCATCGGCACCACCACGCTCACCGTGCACGGCGTGCCGAACATCGACGCCGACGTCGACTACTCCCCCTCCGAGGACCCGGTCGAGGCGATGAGCCTGCTGGCCGCCGCCGTGGTCACCGAGTCTGAGCTGACGGTGCGCCGGGTGCCCATCGAGTTCCTGGAGATCGAGCTGGCGGTCCTGGAGGAGATGGGCCTCGACCACGACCGGTCGCCGGAGTACTTCGCGGACAACGGCCGCACCCGCCTGGTCGACCTCACGGTCCGCCCCTCCAAGCTGGAGGCGCCGATCGACAAGATCCACCCGATGCCGTTCCCCGGCCTGAACATCGACAACGTCCCGTTCTTCGCGGCCATCGCCGCGTCGGCGCAGGGTCAGACCCTCATCCACGACTGGGTGTACGACAACCGGGCCATCTACCTGACCGACCTCAACCGCCTCGGCGGGCGGCTCCAGTTGCTGGACCCGCACCGGGTGCTGGTCGAGGGCCCGACCCGCTGGCGCGCCGCCGAGATGATGTGCCCGCCGGCCCTGCGGCCCGCGGTGGTGGTCCTGCTGGCGATGATGGCGGCCGAGGGCACGTCGGTACTGCGCAACGTGTACGTCATCAACCGCGGCTACGAGGACCTGGCCGAGCGCCTGAACTCGATCGGGGCGCAGATCGAGATCTTCCGGGACATCTGAACGCCTTACGAAAAACTGCCGCCTAACCCCCTCTGACCTGCACAAATGCGGCGTGAGAGGGGAGGTGGTGGCGCCCCTGGGACTTCTCAGGGACTTTGAGTCGGCCCCGACGCCTTCCGATCGCTACACACTCCACACGATGCGTCATGGGAAAGGTGTCGGCGGGAACCGCATCCGAGAAACCGCAGGTCAGATAGGGTTCCCTACCGCGCCAGGGGAGCCCGCGAAGGTCGCGAGCGTCATATGAGCGTCACGACCGGTGGAATCCAACGGAAGACACAGCCAGGCGCCATCCGACATCAGATCGGAAGGTCGTCGGGCAGCACCCGGAACACCTTGTGCCGGCCCAATGGGCGGACAGCCCGGAAATCGCGCCGGTCGAGCGTGAGTACAGCGTCGGTGTCGTACTCAGCGGCAAGGGCCACGTTCACCGCGTCCGCGAGGTCCAGGTCCAAGTCGCGATAGCGCGCACGCACTGACTGGGCGACACCCAGATGGTCCTCCGTGATCTCGGGCAGAACGACACGGCCTCGTCGCACCCAGTGGCGGATGTCGTCGACCGCGCTGAGCGCCGCTTCACGGCCCAGCTCGCGCGTGGCGACGTGGTCGATCTCCGCGAGCAGCAGCGGGGACATCACCAGGAGCCCAGCAGCCATGATGGCTTCGTTCGACGCCTGGTGCTCGGGGTGGGCGGAGTCGAGCGCCGCAAGCAGCCCGGAGGTGTCCGCGATGACGACGATCACGCAGCGGTCCCGGGCTCGGCCTCGCGGCGCACCGCATCGGCAACAGCGTCACGCACGTCCTGCTTGCCGGGAGTGCGTCCCGCTCCCCGGAAGGTGCGGGAGAAAAGAGGCTCGTCCCATACACGGTTGGCCATGGCCGCGAGATGGATGCCCTGGCGGATGATCTCTGCCTCGCTGATACCGCGCCGCTTCGCAGCCTCTTTGATGATCGCGAGATCTTCCGGGTCAGCGTAGACGTTGGTGCGCTTCATCGACATGTACCAAGAGTAGCGTATGTACCATGATGATGTATGCGCATGACTCGGGGCGCTCCATGATCGATGCTTCCCGACGGGGCAGCAGACGGTCGTATCCCCGACGCGGGTACCGCCGCCATCTGCCGCACACTCCAGCGCACCAGCACTGGCGGACTCACCACGCTGCCCACCAAAAACGCGGGCCTCCGAGCGCCGCCTCCCCACCCGCTGCGTCCAGTCGCTGAAGCTCCGCCACGAGCAGCAGCAGCGCGAGCGTGAGGCCGCGGGCACGACGTGGCGGCACGACGGGCACGTGTTCACCACCGCGCAGGGCCGACCGATCGACCCGACCAACCTCACCCGCTCCTTCACCACGCTCCTCCGCGAGGCCGGCCTCCGCCGCATCCGCTTCCACGACCTCCGCCACTCGACCGCCACCCTCCTTCTGGAACAGGGCGTCGAACTCGTCGTCATCAAGGAACTCCTCGGCCACGCCCATCGACGGGCCTGAGGTCAACGGCCGCGCTCGCTCCTTCGCCTTCGGCGAGCAGATCGTCACCAGGGTCATCCGGTCCGCCGCCTTCCAGGGCGGGACCACGATCACCGAGGGAAAGGTTGCCGGATACGTCGCCAAGTACGCCACCAAGGGCACCGAAGCCGCGACCGGCACCCTCGACCACTGGCTGAAGAGGATCACCGACCTCTGGTTCGAGTCCATACCTGAGCACGCCGCCCGGATGATCCGCACCGCCTGGGCCCTCGGCGCCCGCGACGACCTCAAGCACCTGAACCTGCGCAAGTGGGCCCACATGCTCGGATTCCGCGGCCACTTCTCCACCAAGACCCGCGCCTACTCCACCACCCTCGGCGCCCTCCGCGCCGCCCGGGCCGCCCGGCAACGCCGCCACGCCCCTCCGCCCTCACAGACGACCCTCGTGCTCGCTCACTGGGCCTACGACGGCACCGGCCTCACCCCCGACCTCGAACGCCTCGCCACCCTCATCGGCGGCGGCCCTACACGAGCAGAGGCGGTGACAGCCGATGCATGACGACGAACTCCTCACCGTCCCCCAGGCCATGGCCCGCCTCAAGATCGGCCGCTCCGCCCTCTACGACCTCCTGCGCACCCGCCGCCTCGCCTCGCTGACTATCGGCCGCGCCCGCCGCATCCCCGCCCACGCCCTCGCTGACTACGTCCAGCGCCACCTGGAAGAGGCCGCCCGATGACTGCCCCCAAGCGCAAGAAGGCCCGCGCCAACGGCGAAGGCACCATCTACCAACGCAAGGACGGCCGCTGGGAAGCCGCCGGCTACGTCCTCGCCGCCAACGGGACCCGCAAACGAGTCCGCGTCTACGGCACCACCCGCAGAGAAGCCGCCGACAGACTCGCCGAGAAGATCGCCGACAGCAACCGCGGCCTCCCCGTCGCCACCGCCGACAGCACCATCGCCGACTACCTCACCTACTGGCTGGGCAACGTCGCCGTCCACCGGCTCCGCGAGAACACCCACACCCGCTACACCACCTGCATCCGCCTCCACCTCATCCCCGGCCTCGGCACCAAGAAGATCGCCCGCCTCACCGCCAAGGACGTCCGCAGCTTCCTCGACCGCCTCCGCACCACATGCCAGTGCTGCACCCAGGGACTCGACACCGAACGGAAGCAGTGCTGCGCGATCGGCGAGTGCTGCCAGAAGCGGCTGTCCCCACTGACCGTGACCTACGTGCACTCGGTCCTCAAATCCGCTCTCGAACACGCCGTCCGCGAAGACGAACTGCCCCGCAACGTCGCCCGGAACGTCAAGACCACCGCACCCCGGCCCAGGCGCTTCCAGCCCCTCACCTCGACCGAAGCTCGCCAGTTCCTCGACGCCGCCCACGCCGACCGGCTCCACGCGCTGTACGAACTCGCCCTCCGTACCGGCCTCCGCAAAGGTGAACTCCTCGGCCTCCACTGGGAAGACCTCGACCTCAACGCCGGAACGGCCACCATTCGCCACTCGCTCCAGCGCACTCGCACCAGCGGCCTCACCCGTCTTCCAACCAAGACCCGGGCGTCCGAACGCCGTATCGCACTCCCGACAGAATGCATCCACTCCCTCAAGAAGCACCAGGAACGGCAGGACAAGGAGCGCGAGACCGCAGAGTCAGCCTGGCAGGACAGCGGCCACGTCTTCACCACGCCCGCAGGACGGCCTCTCTACCCGGCCAACCTCACCCGCCGCTTCCGCACCTTCCTCAACCGGGCCGGCCTCCGATGCATCCGCTTCCACGACCTCCGCCACTCGACCGCCACCCTGCTCCTGGAACAAGGCGTCGACCTCGTCGTGATCAAAGAACTGTTGGGCCACGCCCACATCGGCGTCACCGCCGGCGTCTACGCCCAGGTACGACTCCGACTCCAACGCCAAGCCATCGACACCCTCGGCAACGCCCTCGCTGCCCAGGACGACGACCCTGACGCCCCGCCCGCCGCAGCCGTCGTCCGCTGACGTTGCCGTCACCGTTGCCGTCAAACGCCCAAGAAGCCCCGCCGGAACGAAATCCGGCGAGGCCTGCGCTCCGAGAGGGGGCGATTCACCGCTACGCAAAGACGAAGGTCGTCACGCAGAGATGAGAAGTTATCATGCCGTCCGACTTGCCGGATAGAGCCCCTCCGTCAGAGCTTGTGGAATCACCACGACTCATCGCCCGTCAGAACGATGACTACCTCATCAGGCTCATCGGTTCCGTCTCCGTAGACATCGACCCGATTCTCTACATTCGGAACGGGAATCAGCAGTCTCACCGATTCATTTGGATCCGAAATTTCGAGGGACGCCTTGGGGAGAGTCGGGTTCCCTGAGTACACAAGCACCTTTCCACTCGGCTAGTAAGGCCCCTGCACACATTGGACTGACACCGGGCCACTGGCGGCTTGCTGCACCGCGATGAACAAGGAGTCCGGACCACCGTGCACTATGTCAGCAGCAGCGTCCCAGCCTGCGTGGTCGTCGACACTCCCCGCGCGGCAGCAACAACCAGACCGTGCGCGAATCTTATCGTGCACGAGGCGAAAAGCATCCAAAATCGGGAGATAATCAATCTTCATACTCCCAGGGGCTGATTTCCCAAGGATCTGAAGCCGACTCCCGAGTGGCTGCGTATCCGGTCGGAATGGTCAACGCCTCGGCCACCGTCTCATCCCAGCTAAGAACGTGGCTCAGGTGATAAATCCCGCAAGCCTCCTCCTCATTTGGATCATTTACACCATCTCCGATGAGCCAGTCCCCTTCGTCGTCGTGTACTACAATCAACGCAGGCATTTCACCTTTGATGATGGTGCGTTGTACAACACCAGCTACATCAGGCACAGCAGAGGCACCTTCATCACTCATGTGCCCGACCCCTAACTACCCGGTATTCCGCCATTCGGTAATGTCCCCATCTCTTCCCACAGCTCAGAATAGGTTTGGTCGTTCTTGACCTCACTATTGCATACCCGGCACAGCACACTGCCGTTGCTGGGATCCCCGGAGCCACCTCGCGATTGAGGTTCGACGTGATCAACTGCACCTTCGTTGGAGGGAGGCGTCACGCCGCTGCGTGATTGTTGCGGCCTAACAAGCGGCTCGCCACACAGGTCGCATTTCGCCACACCACCGTTCGCGGCCTCATTAGCGTCCCAGACTTTCTTCTTACCTGCTCGGGTAAAGGGCTTACCTGGACGACTTCCAGGAGTCCCGCCAGCAACCCTCGGACAGTTATGGACCAGTACCGGCGCGGCCCCGGCGAGCACATAGTACGTGTGCAGTGTGCCGACGGTGAGGTCGTAGGTGGTGTGGTGCTGGTGGAAGTTGTGGGCCTTGGTGACCAGCACGGCGGTGCCGTCGGGCTGGCGCAGTTCCGTGCCGGGAGTGAGGTCGTGGGCGTCGGTCCAGCGGTGGTGGGTGGTGTCCCAGAAGGGGTGGTGCCAGGTGGTGGTGAGGGTTTCGGTGTGGTGCTTGGTGTGGTGGGGCGGGCCGCGGGTGGGGGCCGTGTCGAGGGTGAGGGTGGTGAAGTCCTTGTCGGTCGTGGTGACGATGACCTGCTGGACCTTCTCGGGTGCCGTGACACCGGTCTGCGGGTCGGTGGCCAGGACGGTGTCGTATCGCGCCCCATGCCGAGACAACGATCGCCCCACCACGTAGGACACGGTCTTTAGAGCTTCACAGCTTTACTTTCATCGACTCCACGAACACATTCGGGCGCCCGGCATAATGGTCTGCGATACGACTTTCGATGTGCTCAGCGGACCAAACAGCACTACGCTCCAAGCCTACGCACGCCTCAGGCGCTACCTTCGTTTCCACTCCGCCAGTATCAACAACGACACAGTCGGCAAGATCGAGGACGTTCTGCCGAAAAAACGCAGGCACCGGCGGAAGATTTCCTTTGAGGATACGACCAACAATCGACCCCCATCGGCCTTTCGAATAGGTCGAAGTATGAACAGCTACAATGAACAATGGATCTTTTTCGAAGCTGGTCGGCTTGTCGGCAACTACAGCCGTGTCCTCATAAAAAGCCATGTAAGGACGCGTGGCCAGCATCACCCCGTACGCGGCCCCCCCATCGGGCAACGGCATTCTGAGGACGCCTCCAGGCATAAATCTTACAGACATCCTCAGATGCTCCTATCCTCGCAAGTGTTTACGGGGCTACGGCTCACCGAACGCTTCCGCAGCGGCATTCATATAGGTCTCTCGGAGAGAGTTATCTTCCGCCACGCCGCGAATGGCATTACCTGACGTGCCGCCAGCACTTTGCGCACCACCGAAGGCATCGATCAGTTGTTGCTCACGGCCACGAATGGCCTGATACGCCGGATCGCTGTGTCGCTCGGCAACACTCTTGGTCGCCACTGCGGACTTGTCAAGAACAGCAGGGCCGAACCCCTTCGCGGTCATATGGTGGCCCGCGTCACGGGCCGCAACGATCTGTTCCGGCGTCCCGATTCCCCGAGACCGACCAGTGTAAACGGCGCCCGTCTCCGGATTCGTCTTCGTGTACGTCACGTAAGTGACATTGCAGTTGTGGACGAGGACCGGAGTGGCTCCCGCCAGCACAAAGTACGTGTGCAGTGTGCCGACGGTGAGGTCGTAGGTGGTGTGGTGCTGGTGGAAGTTGTGGACCTTGGTGACCAGCACGGCGGTGCCGTCGGGCTGGCGCAGTTCCGTGCCGGGAGTGAGGTCGTGGGCGTCGGTCCAGCGGTGGTGGGTGGTGTCCCAGAAGGGGTGGTGCCAGGTGGTGGTGAGGGTTTCGGTGTGGTGCTTGGTGTGGTGGGGCGGGCCGCGGGTGGGTGCCGTGTCGAGGGTGAGGGTGGTGAAGTCCTTGTCGGTCGTGGTGACGATGACCTGCTGGACCTTCTCGGGTGCCGTGACACCGGTCTGCGGGTCGGTGGCCAGGACGGTGTCGCCGGGTTTGATGTCGCTGATGGGTTTGGAGGTTCCGTCGGCGAGTCGTACCGCGGTGGCGGCTACGAAGCTGTGGACGGCGCAGGCCACGCCTTCTGCGGCGGCGGTGCCGGCGCTTTCCGCGACTCTGGCCTCTTCGACGGCGTGTTCGGCCTTGAGGGCGTCCTCGGCGAGCCTGGCGGCTTCTTCGGCGTCCTTGACTGCGGTGTAGGCGCGGTCGAGGGCGCGCCAGATCGCCAGGGCCTCGATGCCCACCTTGATGGCTTTGAAGACCTTGCCCCACGGAACCGCGGTGAGGGCTGTGTTGATACAGCCCATGACGTCGCCCTTGGTGAAGCAGTTGTAGGCGTCCGTTACGCCGATGACGTCGGCGACCATGTTCAGCAAGCGGTGCTTGAGGCCGCCGGCCTGCTTCTTGGCCGCCGCGACGGTGGCGTCGGCCGTGGCCTTGGCGCGGGCGACCGCGCGGGACTCGGCCTGGGGGTCGTAGGTCTTCTTGCTGATGTTGCCGCCGCTGTAGCCGATGGAGTGGCCGTCGGAGCAGTGGCCGTGGTGGCAGACGGCGCTGTTGTGGCCGGCGCCGCCGGGGTCGACGGGGCCGGTGTCGACGTAGCGCTTGGGGTTGCTCTTGCTGGTGCCGGTCCCGCCGATGGGGTAGCCGATGCCGCACTGGTCGGCCATGCACAGACCCGAGGGGTCCGACTCGGTGACCGGGGAGTCGCCGGCGTAGTCGTAGGCGTTCCAGGTCTGTGGTGAGCCGGGGTCCAGCAGGGGGTCGGGGCTGAGGAAGCGGCCGATGGCGGGGTCGTATTCGCGGGCGCCGAGGTTGGTCAGGCCGGTGTTGTCGTCCTGGGTGCCGCCGACGTAACCGCGCTGGCCCGCTGTCCAGGTGCCGGACTGGTCGCGGGACTCGCCGAAGGGCTTGTACTGGCGGCGGGTGACCGCCTGGCTCTGGGAGTCGACGGCCAGGGTGCTGGTGCCCTGCCGGTCGGGGATCAGATAGGTGACGTGGCCGTCGGAGGAGTGGGTCGCGACCGTTTCCCCCGCGAGGGAGATGTAGCGGATGCCGTCACAGCTGGTGGCGTCCTTTTTGAGGGTGATCTCCTCGTCGCCGGTGTAGAGGGTGGTGGCGTCGGAGCTACGGCGGATCAGAAGGCTGCCGTCGGCGTCGTACAGGTACGTCGTGTCGCCCGCGCTGCCGGTGGAGGACAGACCGGACAGCCGGCCCTCGTCGTTGTAGGTGAAGGTGTCGGTGCCCGAGCGGGTGGTGCGGGTGTGGACGTTGCCGTCCTCGTCGTAGGTGTAGGCGTTGGTGGTGTCGGACGCCGAGTCGCCCGGTACCACCTTGTCCACCTGGGACACGGCGTGGGCAGGGCCCTTGCCCGCGGCGAACGGGGTGTAGCTCGACGTCGCGTCGTGGCTGGTGTCGCCGGCGGTGTCGTGGTCGACCTGGGTGGCCCGGGCGCCGGTGGCGTCGTAGGTCCAGGACTGCCAGTACGGTGACGGGCCGCCCACCATGGGAGAGGCTCCGGGGGCGGGAGAGGCCGCGCATGCGTCGGTGGCTGTCCAGGCGGACTGGAGGCGCTGCGCCCAGTCGTAGGTGAAGCACTGGGTGTCGGTCTGGCCGGTCTCCAGCTTGTCCGTGATCTTGGTGACGTTCCCGGATGGCTGGTAGGCGTAGGAGGTCTGGTCGGCTATCGCGGCGCCCGACTGGGTCACGGTGGTGGAGCCGGTGAGCCGGTGGGTCTGGTCGTCGTAGGTAAGGGTTTGCTGGGCGAAGTTGCCCGTGGTGCCGTAGGTGAACTGGTAGGGCTCGGCGAACTCGGTGTAGGTGAGCTTGTTGACGTACTGCCAGCCGTTGACCCCGCCGACGGCGACCGGGCGACCGAAGGCGTCGTAGGTGTAGGCGACCGTCTCCTGAGGGAGGTTGACGGTGGTCGGGTCCTGGTCGGTGTAGCTGGAGAGGGTGCCTGTCAGGTTGTAGTGGTTCTGGTGGATGTAGTTCCCGGCCAGGGCGCCCTCGGTGGACGGGACGACGAGTTCGGTGGCCTGGACCCAGCCGTGGCTGTCGTAGCCGAGGATCTTGTCCGTGTAGGCGGCGCCGGTGGTGCCGCCAACGTAGCGGGTGGAGGAGGTCGGCTCGCCCTTCTTGAGCGTGTCGTAGGTCCACGACGCCAGTTCGTTGGCCGTCGACGGCTGGGCGCCGCCGGTGATGTCGTACTCGGCCTTCTTGCGGCCCATCTCGTCGTAGGTGTACGCGATGGTCTTGCCGCGGTTGTCGGTGGTGCTGAGCAGCTGGCCGGCGTTGTCGTAGGCGGAGGACGAGGTGCCGGTGTCGGGGTCCGTCTGGGAGGTGCGGCGGCCGAGCAGGTCGTAGCCGCTGCTCCAGGTGTGTCCCTGGTGGTCGTCCTGGCCTATCTGGTGGCCTGCCGCGTCGTAGGTGTAGCTGACGGTGTCCGCCGTACCGGTGGGTGCGGTGCCGTGGTAGCGGAGCAGCTTGACGAGCTGACCGCGTGCGTCGGTGTAGGTGGTGGTGGGAGTGGCGCCTTCCGGCGGGGTGACGTCGACGCGGTCGGAGCCGGGGTAGGCGGTGGTGGTCCGCCAGGTCTCAGACGCGAAGTGGTAGGCGATCGACGCGGTCACGCGGCCTGCGCCGTCGTAGACGGTGCCGGTCTGCGAGGGGGTCTGGTTGTCGGGCGCGTCGACCAGGGTCGCGGAGGGGGCACCGGAGTTGTAGTAGGCGTCGGAGGTGCTGACCGGCCATCCGTGGCTGTCGTAGACGGTGTCGGTGATGGTGCGGCCGCCGTCGACGGTCGCGGTCTGGGTCTCCCTCGGCCGCAGCATCGAGTCGTAGATGGCGATGGAGGTGCGGTAGGTGTTGTCGTCGTCGAGGGTCTGGGTGGTGACCGAGGACGTGGTGTCGGGGGTGAGGTTGTAGCTGTACTTGGTGTTGGGGTTGTTGGAGGTGGAGAAGCCCGGCTTCCAGACGGCGGTGAGACGGCCCAGCGGGTCGTAGGCGCTGGTGGTGGACAAGCCGGCCGCGTCGGTGGTCTTCAGGTCGAGACCGCGGGCCGGGTCCAGGGTGGTCGTGGTGGTGAAGCCGGTGGTCTGTCCGGTGACCTTGGGCTTGGTGACCGTGACGGAGGTCGGGGCCGCTCCGGTGGCCGGGCTGTAGGCGGTGGTCGTGGTGCGGTTGTCGCCGTCGGTCTCGGTCAGCTCGCGGCCGTAGGCGTCGTAGGTGTTCTTCAGGGCGGTGATGTAGTGGACGGTGCCGTCGGCCGCCACCGAATCGGCCTTCTGCACCATCGTCACGTCGCCCTTGGTGGGGACCGCCGTGTTGTCGGTGGCGTTGTCGAAGAAGGTCAGATCGTCACTGACCAGGTCCTGCGGGTAGGCCGGGGTGGCCGAGCAGCCGACCGAGACCTCCTGGACCCGGCGCGGCATGGGCAGCGTGACGCCGGCGGAGTCCTTGGCGTACCAGGTGCGGGTGCAGGTCTCGTCACCCGGCGTGTCGGTGTCGCCCTTGTCCTCCACGGCCGTCGGCAGGCCGGTGGTGTCGTCGAGGGTGCGGCCCAGTGACCGGCCGCAGCCGTCCCAACTCGCAGTAGACGAGCAGCGCTTCGGCGAGGGCGGCGATCTGGGCCTCCTCCCCGAAGGGAGCGTCGATCCATCCACCGTGTCGGCTCACGGCACTCACCGGATCGACGTACGTGCCGACCACCGTGGCCAGCGTCTCCGGGGCCACGCCGGGCAACGGAGGGAGGTTCCACAGCGGCCTGATCGCGGCCCTGACTTCCGGCCAGAGCCGCCGGAAAGCCCCGGTCGCGTGCGGCTTCGTCGGCAGAACGGGAACATAGAGCGATCCGGACATCGCGACTCCCCCTCGGCACCGTCCGTGCGCATCCCTTCGCGTCAGGGTCCGTTCATCTCGCAGCAGTTGAAAAGAGGGCGATTTCAGCCCGCATGGCAGATGTGGGCAGGTGCCTGGGAGGGTATGACGCGAGTTGCACGCTTCGTGATGCTCGTTGGCCCAGACACTCCAAGTGCAGGGGAACTGAGGGCATTCAGCGGCACGTGTCAGGGCCGTGGGCCGGACGGTTCGCTGACCGGGCGTGAGCGCCCGCCCGTTCCACCATGGGCGCGAAGCATGAACCACCGGACACTAGGCCGTTTCCTTCAGATCATCGGATCGTTGGTCTGGTGTGTCGTTGACTGACGCCCAGTGGGCACGCATTGAGCCGTTGCTGCCGGACCGGA